>JAPYQX010000351.1 GCA_029937135.1 Nitrospinota bacterium | reverse complement strand
CGGGGGCGGCCGCGCCGCGCCGGTCTCTTCCGGGTCACACCCCGCCGGAGGCGCTCCGCCGGAGGATTTCGACGCGCGAATTCTCTCCTCGGCCAGCGATCTTTTATTGCTGACCACGGGCCGGGCCGATCTTTTGGAAAAGATGAGGGCGGGCCGCCTCCGCATCGAAGGGGACGAGGCCAAGGCCCTCGCCCTGCTCCGCGTCCTCTGCCACCCGTTTTAGGCCGGTTCCCGATAACCCCGCAGGCATAATCCTCGCGCAAAAATAATCAGCCGGGTGTCTTGATGGTGACTTGAAATATCTTTAGGGCGCGTACCGGATGGATAAAACGGATGGGACGGCCGGGCCTCGGTAAGGCTCAGTCGATCCCGCTACCGATGCGGCCCCAGCGGACGCTGCCCGTGTCCTGGTTCCAGGACCAGTAGATCATGAACGCCGAGCCGCGAATCTTCGAGTCCCAGCAGGCGGACCGCCAGAGCCCGCAGGGGAAGGGAATGTCCAAGACGTAGTCGGAGAATCTGAGACGAAGGTGATCGAGTTGATAGCCCGCCTTCAAATATCCCCAGTAGCGGCCGTCCTGGCTGTTGTTGCGGTTGTCGCCCATGACGAAATAGCTCCCCTTCGGAACGCGGAAGGGGTTGCGCTCGCTCGGCGGGCCCGCCGCGACGCCGTCGGGGTCCTTGAATACGGCGTAGGGCTCCGCGAGCGGAGTGCACAGATCGAGGGCGCCCGGCGTTTTGCAGTTGATATAGACGCGCTTTCCCCGGACCAGCACCACGTCGCCGGGGAGCCCAACGACGCGCTTGATGAAATCGCGCCACTCCTCGCGAGGGTAGCGAAAGACGATCACGTCGCCGCGCTCGATGTCGCGGAACCAGTAAATGAACTTGCTCACGAGAATATGGTCGCCGACGAGGAGGGTGTTCTCCATCGAACCCGATGGAATCTTGAAGGCCTGGACGACAAAGGCGCGCACGAAAAGCGCAAGGAGGAGGGCGATCAGGATCGCCTCGGCGTACTCCCGAATCGCCGATTTTTCCCGCCGGGGCGAATCGGCGTCTTTATCGGCGTCGTCCTCGGTCACGGCACCCTCGGTCACGACCCCTCCTTGTTCACTTCAAGGACGGCCATGAACGCCTCCTGGGGCACCTCGACGGTCCCGATGCTTTTCATCCGCTTCTTGCCCTCTTTCTGTTTTTCAAGAAGCTTGCGCTTTCGGGTAATATCCCCGCCGTAGCATTTGGCGGTTACATCCTTTCGCAGCGCCTTGATCGTCTCGCGGGCAATGACGCGGTTGCCTATCGCCGCCTGGATGCTCACCTCGAACATCTGACGGGGAATGAGTTTCCGCATCCGCCCGGTAAGCGCCCTTCCGTGATAATACGCCTTTTCCTTGTGGATGATCGAGGAGAAGGCATCGACGGGCTGATCGTTCAGGAGGATGTCGAGCTTGACGACCTCCGAGGGCCGGAAGGCGAGATGTTCGTAGTCGAAGCTGCCGTAGCCGCGTGTGACCGATTTCAGCTTGTCATGAAAATCGAAAAGAATTTCGCTGAACGGCAGCTCGTAGATGAGCTCGACCGTCTGGGTGTCGAGATACTTCATCGTGCGTTGGGTGCCCCGCTTCTCCTGGCAGAGCTTCATCACCGGGCCCACATAGTCCGAGGGAACAAGAATCGTACCCAGGATATAGGGCTCCTCGATGTGATCGACCCGGGAGAGCTCGGGGAGCCGGGCCGGGCTGTCGATCTCGATCGCCTCCCCGCTGTTCATCACCACCCGGTAGACAACCGTGGGCGCCGTGAAGATCAGGGTGAGATCGTACTCGCGCTCGAGGCGCTCGCGGATGATGTCCATGTGGAGAAGCCCGAGGAAACCGCACCTGAAACCAAAGCCAAGGGCGCCCGAGGTCTCGGGCTCGAAGGTGAAGGCCGAGTCGTTGAGATGGAGCTTGTCGAGGGCGGTGCGCAGGTTCTCGAAGTCCCCGCTGTCGGCGGCGTAGAGACCGCTGTAGACCATCGCCATGGGCTCCTTGAATCCGGGAATCGGCTCGCTCGCGGGAGAGGCGGCCGAGGTCACGGTGTCGCCCACCCTGGTATCGCTCACCTCGCGGATGGCGGCGGTGAGCAGGCCCACCTCACCGGGGCCGAGCGAGTCCAATTCGGCGAGATGGGGAAGAAACGCCGCCGTGCTGAGCACCTGGTACTCTCCACCGGTGGCCATGAAGCGAATATGATCGCCTTTTTTGATCGTGCCGTCGAAAACCCGGATCAGCGGGACTGCCCCCTGGTAGGAGTCGAACCACGAATCGATGATGAGGGCGCGCGGGGAGGCCGCCGGGTCGCCGCCGGGAGGCGGAATCCGTTCGATGATGGCCTCGAGAACCTCGGGAACGCCGGTGCCCCGCTTGGCGCTGACAGCGAGACACTCCGCCCCGTCGAGCCCGAGCACTTCCACGATCTGGGCGATGACCCGATCAACGTCGGCCGAGGGAAGGTCTATCTTGTTGATGACCGGGATGATAACCAGGTCCTGCTCGAGGGCGAGGTAGGCGTTCGCCAGGGTCTGGGCCTGGATGCCCTGGGTCGCATCGACGATGAGAAGCGCCCCCTCGCAGGCTGTCAGGCTCCGGGAGACCTCGTAGTGGAAATCGACGTGCCCCGGAGTGTCGATGAGGTTGAATATATAGCTATCGCCCGAGGCCGCCCTGTAGTTGAGGCGGACGCTGGCCGCCTTGATCGTGATCCCCCGCTCCTGCTCGAGGTCCATCGAATCGAGCACCTGCGAGGACATCTCTCGGTCGCTGAGCGCGTCGGTGATCTCGAGAATCCGGTCGGCGAGCGTGGACTTCCCGTGGTCAATGTGGGCGATGATCGAAAAATTTCGGATAAGATTTAGATTCACGGTCTGATCGGTACACCTGGTTAAAGGGCGGAGGTCCGGGAGGCGGCCGGGCCGAAATCGAAACTTTCCACCACCACCGCCTCAAGCCGCGCCCGAACCGGGCCGATTCGGCGCCCACGCTATATCAGAGGGAAACCGGGGGGGTCAAGACGCCCCTGCGGCCGGATTCGGCCACTCACACCCGGCAAAACCGCCGATTGAACGGGCCAAAATGATTGAGCCGCTCACCCCGCGATGGTAACATTAAATTAAAGGAGGTACATGAAGCCGCTTTCCGCAAACC
>JAPYQX010000350.1 GCA_029937135.1 Nitrospinota bacterium | reverse complement strand
AGATTTCGGTATTCTGCGAGACAAGAAAGGGCCTCGACCCCGGCGGCCAGTTGGGCAGCTTGTGGCTTTTTTCCCGCATCTCGGCGCGGTGGTTCATATCCTTGTAGGCCCACATGTGAATCCACTCGTTCAGCGGACCCGATTCGGTCATGAACAGCGCGGCGAGGGGCGAGAGCTCATCGCGGGGGCCAATATTCTCGGTCCACTTCGCGACGACATTGGGAATCTTTCCGGGAAGAACCTTGTAGGTGCGAACCTCGTAAATACTTCCATACTCACCGAGGCGAGGCTCGGGCCGGAAAGCGGGGGTCGTCACTATCTTTGTCGTCTGACTCACCAGCAGATCGCCGATGGGCGGCGGCCACCAGTCAAAGGTTGAAGACTTGGCGCGAATATCGGCCCGCTGGGCGTGGTCCTCATACTCCCAGATATGCATGATCTTGTTCAGGTCACCGACCTCGGTGTTGAAGATACCGATCATGCGCGAGAGCTTTTGGCGCTCCTCGAAGGCTTCGTGGAATTTCTCATAATACTCATTAACCGCTCCGACCTTGATCGTATAGATGCGCAGCTCGTAAATCATGGAAATCCTCCTCGCGTTCGATGATTCCGCCGATATGAAGCGGAGAAGAAAAAACAGCGCCGGCTTATTCGCCCAGCCGAGTCATTCGCCCAACTGAATTATTCTCGCAGCCGAATTATTCACCCAGATAGGCCTCGCGGACCTCGGGTGAGCCGCGAAGGACGCCGGGGCTATCGTCCATGACCACGCGGCCCGTCTCCATGACATAGCCCCAATCAGAAAAGTCCAGCGCAAGGTGGGCGTTTTGCTCGACGAGAAAAATACCGGTTCCCTCTTTTCGTATCCTGTCCAACACCACGAAAATCGTCTCCACGATTTTCGGCGCGAGCCCCAGAGAGGGTTCGTCGAGCAAAAGCAGCCTGGGCCGCGCCATGAGCGCCCGCCCGATGGCGAGCATCTGCTGCTCCCCGCCGGAGAGTGTGCCGCCCTGTTGACGGCGTCGCTCGAAAAGGATCGGGAACAGGGAATATACATGATCCATGTCCTTCTTCACCTCCCCCGCGTCGGAGCGGAGAAAAGCGCCCATATCGAGATTTTCATGAACGCTGAGACCCGGGAAAATCCGCCTGCCCTCGGGCACCTGGGAGATTCCCAGCCGGACGACCCGCTCCGGCGAGAGGGTGTGAATAGGCTCGCCCTCGAAGCGGATCTCGCCCCGCGACACCGGGTGCACCCCGCTTATCGCCATCAGGGTGGTGGATTTTCCGGCCCCGTTGCTCCCGATGAGGCACACCACTTTCCCGGCGGGAATTTTCAGGGAAACGCCCTGGAGCGCGTGAATCCGTCCGTAGTGGAAATGAATGTCATCGACTTCAAGCATGGGAGGCTCCCAGATAGGCCTCGATCACCTTGGGATCGGCGCGCACCTCGGCCGGGGTTCCCTCGGCGATCTTGACACCGTGGTCGATGACGACGATGCGGTCCGAAATACCCATGACGACTTTCATATCGTGTTCGATGAGCAAAACCGTCACCCCGCGATCCCGAATCTGGAGAATCAACTCGTTGAGTTCGCTTTTCTCGCGCGGATTCATCCCGGCGGCGGGCTCGTCCAAAAGGATGAGCCGGGGCTCCGCTGCCAGCGCCCGCGCGATTTCAAGGCGCCGCTGCTCCCCGTAGGAGAGCGAATCCGCCAGATCGCCGGCCCGGCCCCCGATGCCCGCGAAACGGATGATTCCGAAGGAAAATTCGATGGCCTCGCGCTCTTCATCGATCACGCGGGCGTTGCGGACAACGGCGCTGAAGGGCCCGGCCCGCAGCTTTCCGTGCCGGCCGATCATGACGTTCTCGAGAACACTCATCCCTCGGAAGAGGCGAATGTTCTGAAACGTGCGGGCGATGCCGAGGCGGCTGACGCCGTCGGGCTTGAGGCCGACGATGCTTCTCCCGCCGAAGCGCACTTCGCCCGAGGTGGGAGGCGTCATTCCGGTGATGACGTTGAAGGCGGTGGTCTTGCCCGCGCCGTTGGGGCCAATCAGGCCCAAAACCTCGCCCGTGCGCACCTCGAAATCGAGGGAGTCGAGCGCCACGACGCCGCCGAACCTTTGCGTGAGCGCCCGGCACTCGAGAACCCCTGCGGGGGGCATGACCTCTGCGGGGGGGCTTTCAGCCCTGAGTGGGCTCACAACTCCACGCAGTGCCGCGCCTTTGATTTTCTCCGAGGAGAGCCCCTCCGGAGAGGAAACCATGAGGCGCTGTCCTCTCATCTTCATAAAACCTTGGGGCCGGAGCACCATCATCAGCACCATCGACCCGCCCAGGAGCATCGGGCGGTAGAGCGTCAGGTCGCGGAGCACCTCGGGCAGCACTGTTAACACCAGCGCCCCCAGGATAACGCCCGGAATACTCCCCATCCCGCCCAACACCACCATGCACAGGATGATCACCGACTCGAAGAATGAAAAACTCTCGGGCGAGACGAAGGTCTGCTTCGCTGCGAAAATAACCCCGCCGACCCCGGCCCAGGTGGCCCCGAAGGCAAAAGCCGTCAGCTTCGCGTAGGTGATATTGATCCCCATACACTCGGCCGCCGTCTCGTCCTCGCGCAGCGCCGCCCACGACCGGCCGAGGCGGCTGCGGTTGAGGCGGCCGACGACAAACATCGTCAGGAAACAAAGCGCGACGACAAGATAGAAAAAATGCGCCGGCTGATAGAGCTTGACCGTGCCGATATAGGGCCGTCCGATTCCGAGGATGCCGTTGGGCCCGTTCGTCAGTCCGTCCCAGTTATTGAGGACAAGGCGGATAATCTCGCCGAAGCCCAGTGTCACGATCGCCAGGTAATCCCCCCGGAGGCGCAGCACCGGAATTCCCAGCAAAATGCCGAACAGCATCGAGAACGCCCCGCCCACGGCGAGCGCCGGCCAGAACGAGAGCCCCGCCCAGGGGCCGAGAAGCGCATAGGAGTAGGCGCCCACCGCATAGAAAGCGACGTAGCCCAGATCGAGCAGCCCGGCGAAGCCGACCACGACGTTCAGCCCCAGCGCCGAGATGGCGAAGATAGCGACGAACAGCACGACGTTGATCATGCGGTGATCGAAGCCGACGAGGGCCGGCAGCAGCACGAACAAGAGCGCGACGCCGATGATGGTCAGCAGCTTCTGAAGC
>JAPYQX010000349.1 GCA_029937135.1 Nitrospinota bacterium | reverse complement strand
TGGCGATTGGCGGTGCGGGCCCCTTGATGGCGGCCAAAATGGCGAAACATCTAGGCATAAAAAGAGTAATCATTCCTCCATTTCCCGGATGCGGGGGCGCGTCCGGGCTGGTCGGGGATGCGGTGCGTCATGAACTGATGGAACCGCTTTTGGCCGAGTTCGATGGCACGGCCCTTGAGGTCCTTCGCAATCGCCTTAAGGAAATGATGGCCAAGGCTGAACCGCCCTATCCGCCCAAAAGATTCCCAAGGCTGCTCAGTCGGTCGAGTGTTCAATCGACTTGCGGGGCCGCGGGGACAATCGGGCAGTCACCGTTGACTTGTCCAGGGAAGCCCCCTTTTCGGACACTCTGGACAGCATCACGGATAAATACCGCTCTGCGTTTCGAGAGCAATATGGATTGAATCATGACGGGCTAATAGAGGTCGATGTGGTTAATTTGCGCCTCATCGCAACCGATTCCTCGAATCATGGTCTCTCTCGCAGGATTGAGCCGGGGAAGGGCGCCGAGGCAGCCCGGATAGGGGAGCGGGAAATGGATTTCGGCGGGGAGGTGAAGCTCCCGGTGCCGGTATATTTACGTTCCAATCTTGGAAAGGGAGATTCATTTAAAGGAGCGTCGGTTATCGAAGAGCCGGGCGGCACGGTCGTCATTCCCCCCGAGGGGCTTTGTCATTTAGACGAATGGGGGAATTCGCGTATCCATCTGCCATCGCGGGAATTTCCTTCTTCATCTGGCTCGGGAGAGATGGGGCGCGGCTTGGGGATGAGCAATCTCGATATTATCGAGGGGGCCATTATCGCCGCTGAAACGGAAATGGAGTCCCTCGATGGGCGAATGTCCGGGTCGGACATGATGAGGGACTTGGGAGATTTTCGCGCCGCTCTTTTTGATCCTGCTGGGAGGAAACTTACCGGGCGAACCGTCTCCGCGCTTGTCGAACCCGTGTTGAATAACTGGAAGCATGAAGAAATCCGGGAAGGCGACGTGTTTGTATGGAACGATCCGTATCTTTCCGATGGTGGAATAGGAAATCTCCTGAATTTATGTGTTTACACTCCTGTTTTCCATCACAAAGATTTGGTTGCGTTCTTCATCGCTTCAGGCCGGCACGATGATATGGCCGGAATGATCTATGGAGGTTTTGTGCCTGCCTCGACGGAAATATATCAGGAAGGTTTCCTTGTTCCGCCTGTCAGGCTCTACGAATGTGGTGTGGTGAATGATGCCGCTTTTCAAATCATCACTCGAAATAATCGCGTGCCGGATCGAATGCGCGCCGATATCGTTGCCGAGGTAACCGCATACCGCCTGGGCGGCGCGAAAGTCGTGGCTCTTTGCGAGCATTTCGGAAAAGACGTGCTGCTGAAATCCTTTGGAGACTTGATTGAGAAATGCGAAAAGGCCGTGCGCGAGGAATTGCTCCCCAAAATTCCGGACGGAGAATATTCCTGGGAGGATTATATCGAGAGCGACGGCGTTGAGAAGTATAAGACGTATGTCGTCAAGCTTTGGATGAAGAAGGCCGGCGGCAGGCTCACTCTTGATTTCAAGGGCACTTCATCTCAGGCAAAAGGACCCATCAATTGGCCGGGTGATTACGCGGATGGGAAATTCCTAAAAAGAAGGCTTGGCGCACTGCTGCGGAACCTGGCCGGTAGTTATAAAAGAATGCTTGGACTCGATATCAACGAGGGCGTATGCGCCCTGATTGATGTTCATTTCCCCGCGCAGGGATCATTGCTTACGCCTGTATTCCCGGCCCTTACGAATTTACAGGAAATTACGCTTCTCCGGCTGCGGAGTCTTTTCTGCGGGGTGCTTGGGTTGGCGACAAAAGGACGAATGCCCGCCGATCAGGAGGCGTGCCGAATTTGGGGGGTCGGTGGGCGAGATCGAGAGGGAACCCCGTTCCATTTCAGGGAAATGTTGGGGGGAGGGGCTGGCGGGAGACCATGGGCCGACGGCAAGGATGTCCTTCAATTCCTTCCCGGGGCATGAACATTCCCGCCGAAGCGGCCGAGATGAGATTTCCGATTCGCATAGAGCGTTTGGAGCTCACCTCCGATTCCGGGGGACCCGGAAAGCGGCGCGGCGGACTCGGTTATTTCAAGGAAATACGTGTCCTAACTGATTGCGGGGTTTTCAGTCATGGCGACAGGTCGGTTGTCGGGCCATGGGGCGTCAATGGCGAAAGGGCGGGAGGCTTGTATCAAATCTTCATCAACCCTGCCACCCCGGTGGAACGCCGGATTCCGACCCTGACCAACGGGATAAAAATGTTCGAGGGAGATTTGATTCGAATTATTACGGCCGGAGGAGGAGGTTGGGGAAATCCTTTTGAACGAGAATTCCAATATGTCTGGCGTGACGTGATTTGGGGAAAAGTGACTTTTGACGGCGCCATGCGCCACTACGGTATTGTTTTTTCGGATGAGAAGAATTTCAAAATCGACCAGGGGGGGGTCAACCGCTCTGCGGCAGATGATGAAGAGCAAGGGGAGGAAGCCGCAGTTTTTTGATCGAGGGGCCAACGTATCCGCCCTGAAGCCGTAGGGCACGTTTGCGAGGTAAGCGATATTTTTCCGTCAGGAAGTTTAGAATCCCTTTGACATTGAGAGCCCCAAAAAAGCGGCTGAAAGTGCGAATATCAAATTAACGATATTCGTTCTTTCGACTGCCCGGATCAGACGAAGACGCTCGTCGGTTCCGTCCGAAATCGCGCGGCCATTTCCGGCGGGTCCAATCCCCCGGGTGAGTTGCAGCCCTAGCCCGAAGAATTGAAAACTCAATCCCATTACGGTCAGGAACACCATCCCCAGTTTGAGCCCAAGGGGAACAAAGAGGGTTCCGAAGGAGGGGCCCATCGCGATTTTGATGCCGGTCAGATACCAGGCGCCCGACATGATTAGAATTCCCATGCAAAGTAAAATAAACGGATGGTAGAAGCGGAGGATCGAGACCACTTCTCCGGCGAATTCCTCGGGACTCAGCCTATTCCGAAAATTTTTAACGAGGATCGAAAAAAAAGACATTCCGCCTATAAAAAAACAGGCGAATATGAGGTGTCCATACAGAATCCAGAAATAGCTTCGCGACATGAATCGCCTCTCGCATAAAAACCCCCGGCATTTTCGCCGGGGGGGGGGGGACTAACCCACTGAAAATCAGGTGGTTATATTATTTTTGTGG
>JAPYQX010000021.1:2860-17924 GCA_029937135.1 Nitrospinota bacterium | reverse complement strand
GGGATAGACAAGTCATCGGCTTCAACGCCAAGGAGCTGATCGAAACTTTCGGCCTCGATAAAGGCGGCGACGAGTTGCCCGAGCCTGAATGGATGCTTGAGAAGTTCCGGTTCGTTTTCGAAGCAACGAAGCGTGCTGTCCGGCAGATTCCCCCGGACAAGCTCACCTGGGAGACCCCAAAACGGAAGCGCGACCTGCGTATGCTCACTTGGCACATTTTCGAGCGGATCCGGGTTTGTCTCGAATCGCTCGAAGTGGGTGAGTACACGCGAGCGGCCGTGACGAATTACCGAAAAGATATGGACTACGAGGCCGCTGGGCTCAATACACCTGAAGATATTTGCGCGTACGGCGATGAGGTGGAAAAAGAAGTTGAACCCTACCTCATCGGCGACAAGACAGGCCTGCTTGAGAAGTCACTCCCGACCTATGCGGGTGAAAAGACGCTCCATCAGCTCCTCGAGTTGGCATTGGCCCACTGCTTTCAGCACCTGCGTCAGACCTACGAGTATCTCAAGAAGCTGGATATTGCACCGGACCGCCCTCTCACCGAAAAGGACTATGAAGGCATTCCTGTTACGAAGGATCTTTTTTAGGGAAGGGGAGATTCAGCAGGAGATTTCATCTCTTATTCTTCACCAAACCCGGAATTGCGGAGTTGTATTTCTATTGGGGTGTGCATGGCGAATTAGTAATTCTACCTGAAAATCAGGCTTTTCTTCATCTTGCGCCGAAAGTCAGTTCTCCCTAACCTGTGTATGGCGAATTACTAATTCACCGCCAAAATCAACAGGGTTCACCAAGAATTGACTTGAATACACTCGATGAAGCCACTGGGAGGGGATCGCCTACACAAGCGAATTTAGAAAATTATGCGCGGAATTCAAATTGCCGGGGTCTGTTTCAGACTCCAACAGCCTCCTAATTTGTAATTCGCCATGCACAGGCTATCCTTCATGTGGCCGATAAAGGAGAGCCATGAGGGTCCATCTCCGGGTTCTGGGTGGTAGTGCTTGGCAAGGACACGTCTCACGACGTCCTTATCGATGTCGATGCCAAAAGTCCTTGCGATCTCTTGCGCGATTCGGGGACATCCGAAGCGGGGATTCCGGCGCTTCATCTCCAGGATAAGCTGGATGAGCTCTGGTGATGGCCCCTTGGGTCCAGGCTTGCTTCTTTTTTGGGAGGAGTAGAGTAGCCGATATTTTCGCTTCTTAAGCCACCGGTGAAACCCCAGGATCGTCGATGGTTTGATGATAATGGCCGACCGTGAGGTACGTCGTGGACCAAGAAGATTAGCTAAGAATCCGAGAAAAAGCCGGTCAAGAGCCGTGAGGTTGGGTGCCCGCAGCCGGGATCGGTTGATGATAAGGAGTTGCCGCTTTAAGAAGAGATTTTCGGAGACAAGAGCCTTCGCGCCGCTAGGCGTGAGCAATTTGGAAATCGTGGTCAGGATGTGGGCGAAAACAACGAATAGATTCTCCATGGCGGGCGAGGTTAGGTGAACTCGTGCCCAAGAGCAAGGAGAGGAAATGATTGATTTTCAGGTAGAATTACTAATTCGCCATGCACAGGTTTCGCCCGGGGTCTCGACTGAAATCTCTCAACCGGCGGCGAGAAGGCCCGCACGGACCTTGGGGACGGTGACCGCCAGATCGAGGATCGGCAGGCCGTGAGTCGGAGCGACAACCGCCACATCGAGATTGTCGAGCATTTCCTCTAGCTTATCGACATAAATGGTCATGTCGGTGAACGTGGTCCAGAAAAGCGCCCGCTCCGCGAACACCGCGGAGACATCCGCGAGGTCGAGGGATTTGGCCTCCTCGGCGACTTTTCCGCAATGGCCGTCCCAGTGGTAATGGCTGTAGGCGAAGCCGTCGCCGGGGAAGAGTACACGCTCGCCGGTGTCGAAACCCCAGAGCGATGTCCGCAGGTCGCGAATGACCGGCTCGGCGGCAACGAGCTGCCGGTCGCCCAGATCGATTACGTCGCCTACTTCCATATTTTTCAGGCGGTCGATGTATTGCGGGAAAGCGAGGTGGTAGTCGCTGATATCGCCGTGGACCGTCAGGTCGGGATAGAGCGCGAGCAACCGGCCGAGCCCGCCGGAATGGGGGGTTTCTTGGTGGGTGATAAAAAGATGTTTCAGCGGCGCGCGTCCTTCGGCAAGAATCTCTCTCGACTGACGCTCAATCTCGGGGAAGTCTTTCGGGTGGCCCGTCTCGACCAGCAGTGATGCCTTGGAGCCGGTAACGAGGAAGGCCGCGTTGTATGAATGATAAATCTTTCCCTTATGGTGTTGCTCCAGGCAGTCCCCGAGCCAAAAAACGCCGGGGGCGATTTCTCGAGGAAGAGGGTTGGGTAGCGTCATATTTATCTCTCCATTCCTCGCGGGATATATCGCGGTTTGACGGCGCCGCGGTCCAGGCCGGCGAGGACATCATCGAGCATCGAAAACTGGCGTTCGGCCATCTCCCGGCCGCGCAGTATCGTCCCGTATCCGGGGGCGATTGTTTCGATGTCGCACCGTTTGATGACATCGGCAATGCCCGTCCGAATGGATTCGGTCGCAGCCCCTTCGAGCCACCAATACCTCGTATTAAGCAAAAACGAGCGAACGAAATCCGGTGTTGTCACATTGTCCTCCCCGGTGACCCACGGGCCGTCGATATCGTCTTGCCATATGTGGGAGTACATGTCCGAGGTAAACAGGATACGAGAATTCCGGTCGTAAATCCATCTGGTTGTAATCAGGCGGATAGGCGCGTTGATGATATCGATTGGCCGGTTCCCGTTTTTGCCGACCTGGTAGCTTTTCGAAAAATCGATCAGGGTGGTAGGCATCTCGGGCAAGTCTTCTTTTTTCCCGCCCGAGTTGACCGTCTCGAATTCTATCCAACAGGAGATATCGGGAACTGTGGCGTAACACTCCACCACGTTGAAATGCTTTGCGATGGTCATCGCATTCCCGACCGACATGAATTCGTTCATCCGTAAAGGCAGCAATGACAGTGGTTTTTGGGAGTCGATGAGCGATTCAATCTGACCGAGTATCGACTCCTCGTGGGCGGCATAGCCTGTGTCGAGGAGAATAGCGCCGTCGTCCTCAACCAGGAGATAACAGTTCGACGCGGCATGCCCCCTTGCGCTAGTGGGATACGCGCTCACCCGGCCGTCGAGCGGAAATGTGTTGTGGAGGGCGTAAACCTTGCCCTCCGCGAGTTCGGTTATGCTGTGGTGGAACATGATGGTTTCCCGGTTCCTTTTTCGGTTGGCTGAAATTTTCCTGTTCGGATACCTGTCTGTGCTCGCTCTCCTTCATTCAGGAGAAGAGCAGCATCAATTTTTCCCGAGTTTTCCCAGGACTTCGAGGACGTGATCGGGGGTGATGGGAATGCGCGTGATGCGGGCGCCGATGGCTTGGCTGACAGCGCAGGCGACGGCGGCGGCGGCGGCGGTGCAGGGAGGCTCCCCGATTCCCTTTGCGCCGTAGGGCCCGAGACCCTCACCCGATTCGGCGAAGAAGCTCACCCAATCCGGCGTTTCCACCGCGGTCGGGATGAGATAGCTGTGAAACTCACTGGACACGATTCCCCCGCGGTCGGTCTTGATCTCCTCGGTAAGGCCGTGGCCGATGCCCATCATGGCGCCGCCCTCGAACTGGCCTTCGACATGCTGGGGATGAATAGCCAGGCCAACGTCGTGGCTCGCCCAGAAGTTGAGGAGACGAATCTCGCCGGTTTCGGTGTTGACCTCGGCCCTGGCGGCGTGGATGCCAAAAACGTAATCCATCCACCCGCCGGCGTCGCCGTAATTTTCGTGTCCCTCGAATTCGTGGGATCCGAGTTTCACTTTTCCTGTCGCATGAAGCGCGAGGTTCATCGCCTTGCACTGAGCGACGGCTTGGGGGATATCCACGGACCGCTCTCTGGCGCCGCGAACGAAAATGATTCCCTCTCGGATGTCGAGATCCTCCGGGGCGGCTTCGAGGAGTTCGGCCGCGGCCTTGAGCAGGTGACCCCGGAGCTCCTGGCCTGAGCGAAGAGTTGCGCCGCCGCTGATCAAGGTTTGGCGGCTGCCCGCCGTCATTCCGACAATCGGCGTCACATGAGAGTCCGAAACGGTGACAGTCACGCTGTTGAGGGAAACGCCCACGGCTTCGGCGGCGATCTGGCGGTAGGTGTGCGTCTGGGCAGCGCCGAGGTCGCATGCCCCGCACCTCAGGTTCACGCTCCCGTCGCTTTCGATGGACATATAGGCTTCGCCATCGTTTCGCGGGCGGCCGTAACCAGCGACATTGGCGGCGTAGCCCACCCCCCGCCGCCAGGGGCCGGAGCTTTCGCCGGAAGCGGGGCCGGTCTTGCGGGTGATGGATTCCTCGAGTTGATCGGCGATCTCGGGGAGCATGACCCGCGTGGGGACGGGCTGGTTTTGCATGAGGGTTTGGCCTTTTTCGATAAAGTTGCGCCGGCGGAACGCGAGGGGGTCCATCCCGAGCCGCTTCGCCACTTCGTCCATCTGGGATTCGGAGGCGAAGCAAACCTGGTTGGCTCCGACGCCGCGCATGGCCTCGGTGAAGGGGTTGTTCGTCACGACGGCGCGTGCGCGTCCGCGCGCGTTTGGTATCGCGTAGGGCCCGCCGCTTACGCACAGCGCGCCGAGGACAAGACCCTTGCTGTTGGAGGGATAGGCGCCCGCGTCGGCGATGATATCCACTTCGACGGCGGTGAGTTTTCCGTCTTTCGTCGCGCCGGTCCTGTAGCGCATGAGAAAGGGATGTTTTTTGGCGCACTGGGCCGTCGATTCCTCACGCGAGTAGGCGATTCGCACGGGGCGGCCCGTCTTCACCGCCAGGAGGCCGAGATAGGCGCCGAGAAGGGGGTGTTCCTTCCCGCCGAAGGCGCCCCCCAGCATAGGGCAGTCGTAGCGTACCCGGCTGGCGGGGAGGCCGAGCACTTTGGCGACGGCCTGATAGTTTTCAATCGTCTGGGTGGGAACCCGGATGTTCACAACGCCGCGCTCATCCACCCAGCCGACCCCGCCCTCGGGCTCGATGAAGCCGTGATCGACGCTGGCGGCGAAATAGACGTTTTCGACGATGATGTCCGCCTCGCGGAAGCCCGCCTCGATATCGCCCTTTTCCGTTTTCCAGTCGCAGACCACCTCTCCCTCGAGGTTCTTGAATTCATAGAGGCCGGGCAGCGGTTCGTAGTCGATTTCGACGAGCCGGGCCGCCTCCTCGACGATATCCTGCGATTCTGCCGCGACGAGCGCCACGGCGTCCCCCGTGAAGCGGACGGTCTCCCTGGCCAGGACGGGATAATAGGGATACCGTCCCGCGTTTTTGCCGGGGATGTCCCCGGCGGTCAGGACGCAATGAACCCCCGGAAGCGCGAGCGCTTTCGAGGTGTCGATTTTTTTGATGCTAGCCGGAATCTGCCCGGCCCTGATCACCTTTCCGATCAGCTCACCGGGCAGGTGAAGGTCGTCTCCGTAAATGGTATCGCCCACCGCTTTGGCGAGAGCGTCTTCTTTAGGCAGGGAATGGCCAACATGTACTAATTCAGGCATGGGTTCACCCATCCATATTTGTTGTTAGAAGAATTTGCCGGAAGAGGGGGAAAGCTCTCTTTTCTCTTCCGAAATGATTTTAGGCCCTCGGAGCGTTTTCGACAACGGGAGGCCCTTGTAATTCATGGTTCGGGAGAAGCGGATAATAAAAGCGATAATAAGGGCTGTCCGATCTAGAAAGGAAGTTGGAGACTTTCAAGAATTTGAAATATTAACGGGGCGCTAAAACCTCGTTCCTGAGAACGCCGATCCCCTCTATTTCCACTTCAAGAGTATCCCCCGTCTTGACGGGTGAACGCACGGGAGGGGTTCCCGTCCAGACGACATCACCCGGCTGGAGGGTGATAAACGCGGTGACGCGCTGAATGATTTCCGAAACGTCGTAAATCATGTCGGCGGTAGTGCCGTCCTGCTCGACTTCGCCGTTGATGCGGCTGGTGAGCCTCAAATTGGCGGTGTCGAGGCCGGTAACGAGATGGGGGCCGATGGGGCCGGAGGTATCGAAGCCACGTGCCCGCGTGACGTTCTTGTCCTCGCGGGCGAAATCCAGGGCGCCGAGCTCGTTTCCGCAGGTGTAGCCGAGAATATAATCCGCGGCGTTTTCCCTGGAGACGTTTCGGGCGCGGCGCTTGATCACGGTGCAGAGTTCGACCTCGCAGTGCGGGTCCTGCGATGCGGCGGGGTAACGAACGCCGTCAAGATGGTTTGACAGGGTGGTGGGGGGTTTGAAGAAAAACCGCGGTGCGTCGCGCTTTGCTTCAACGGTGTCGCCGGAGGCGTTGGTTGCTTTCCAGTAGTTGATTCCGACGCATACCATGATTGAAGGCTCCGCCGGAGCGAGCAACTTTACATCCTCAAGGGTGCAAAGCTCATCTTCTTTTTGAAAATCCCCGTAGACGCTTCCCGATATGGAAAAAATCCAGTCATCCTCGAGGACGCCCCACCGGGTCTTTTCGCGCCAGAAAAATCGCGCCAGTTTCATTTTTCCGTTTCCCCCTTAAAATTCCGAATGCGGCCGTATCGTAAATTCGAGTGATTTTTCCGGCGGCGGCATGGCCAGAGGAGGGCCTGGGCCGGCGAATGCCGGAGTCTCATTAAAAAAAATCATGAATTAATGCCGCAGCATGGCCACTGGGCGGGTTTAATTCAAGCGGCTTCGCCCGCGCGCCCGGTTTGGGGCATCGACGGTTTTGTCACCTTTGAAGTTGATTTTCATAAAAGTCCCGGCGGGGACTTGTCCCGAGGGGACCGGGCCCCGCCGCCGATGCCGCCCGTTTAAATGGTGGTATAATAATAGTTGATAAGGATCGGATGGAAAAATCGGACCCGATTTCGGGGTTGCCCGTGTGCGCGGGCCGCCCGAGTTTCGTGCCCGGTTCGTATGCGTGCAATCCGTATCGGGCCGAGTGTGAGATATTTATATTTGAAAAGTTATATTTATATAGGAGGAAACTTCGATGGAGCGGCCTAAATTCAAGTGCCTCGATCACCTTGCCCTGAAGGTCCGTGACCTGGAAAAAACGCTCGATTTTTATGTGGGGCTTCTGGGTTGGCGCGTGACCGACGGTAAGATCGGCTCCGGTTTTTTTAACAGGCCGAACCGTTTTGTTACGTGCACGGACAAACACCACACCATCAATATTTTCGAGTTCCGCCCGAAGGACGGATCATGCGAACCGCCGGTGGGGCATACCCACGACAACGATCAGTACGGGGTGATGCACATGGCCTTTGAGGTTGAGGACAAGGAAACATTTTTTGCCTGGGAAAAATATCTCCGCTCGAAGGGCGTGGAATTTATCTACGGCCCGCTTCTTCACAGCCTCAATCACCCCGAAGGAGATAACCGGTCTTTCGGCGAGAACCGTGCGATGTACTTTACGGACCCCGACGGGAACGTCATCGAAATCTGTTGCGATATGATGAGAATCACCGAGGACGGCGAAGTGGACCGGAAGTGGCATGAAGGGCGTGTCCGCAGGGACGGGTACGACCCCGGGGATGTACCTATGTCCCGTATCCATAATTACCGCTACGAGGAAGAAGAGGCGAAAGCCTGAGCGGCTGGCGGCCTCGATTTGGAAACTGGCGGGTGCGCCCGATTTTCATGGGATTTTGATAATCGGGTTGCCGCCGTGAAAAGGAAAATGAAACTCAAGGGGGAGTTCAATGGCTGATTTTAAGGTGGCTGGAAAAAGTCTGGCTCGCATCGATGCTCCGGACAAGGCGGTGGGCAACGCACGTTTCGCGACGGATGCCCCCGCCCCCGAGCGAACCCTCCACGGGCTGGTGTTGAGGAGCCCTCACGCGCATGCCCGCGTTTTATCGGTGGAGGCGGATCGGGCGCGCCGGATACGCGGCGTCCGGGTGGTGCTGACCCGTGACGAATGCCCCGATATCCTCTTCGGAGGAGACATCAAGGATCAAAGCTGGCTCGCCAGAGATGGTTTTGTCCGCTACGTGGGAGAGCCCGTGGCGATGGTGGCCGCCGAGACCCACGACGCCGCTCTGGCGGCGCTGGACGCCATCGAGGTTCGCTACGAGGTCTTGAGTCCCCTGATTGACGCGATGGCCGGTAAAAACGGCGGCGTCCAACTGGTCCACGACGGCTGGAAAGGCCTCGGGCTGGATTCGAACGGAGGCGGCCGGAACGTTATCGCCAGCTTTGAGAAGTCCATGGGAGACATCGAGGCCGGATTCGCCCGGGCCGACCGGGTCTATGAGCATACGTTCACGACGGGGTACGCTCACCCCGGCTACATTGAGCTTCACGGCGTTCTGGCGGACGTGAGCGGGGACGGGAAAGTCACGATCTGGACCTGCACCCAGTCGCCCTACGAGGTACGAGACGAGGTGGCCGAGGCGCTCGGGCTGCCTCATACGAAAGTCCGGATCATCCCCACCGAAATCGGTGGCGGCTTCGGTGGAAAAACGCGGGCCGTCCTCGAGCATCTGGCGGGTTTGCTCGCCATGCGCTCAGGCCAGCCTGTTCGGATGGAAATGAGCCGCGAGGAAGATCACCGGGCCGGCAGCTTCAGACCCCCCCACACCCTCACAATAAAAACCGGCGTGATGAACGACGGCACACTGATGGCCCGTGATATGGACGTTACGGTTGATCACGGCGCTCACGGTAAAAAGGCCTCGGGGCAGTGCAGCGGGAAGATGGAGATGGCCTCGAGCATGTACCGGATTCCCAATGTGCGGGTGAAGGCCCGCACGGTTTACACCAACGGCCCGATGACGGGTCCGGTGCGGGCTCCCAGCTGCCCGGAGTACCATCTGGCGACCGAGGTCCAGATGGACATCATCGCCCGCGATTTGGGGATTGAGCCGATTGAGATTCGCCGTCTGAACGGTTTGAGGGACGGTGATAAATCGCTGGCGGGGGTTCACCGCGACAGCTCGATGCAGCTGGTTCTGGAGCGGGTGGCGGAGGAATCGGGGTGGGACTCTCCATTCCACCTGCCACCGGAGCTTGAGGAGGAAGGCTGGAAGGGCGGCCGGGGGATCGCTTGCGGATTCATGCACGGCGCCGGTGGCTCCTCGAGTTGTTCGATCAACCTGAACGGAGACGGAACCTTCCAGATCGTTTCGGGGACGATCAACCTGAGCGGCGCCAGTACGGGACTGAGCCAGCTCGCCGCCGAGGAACTCGGGGTCGGTCTTGACGACGTGCGCTACGACTGGGGGGACACCGATCTTTCCCCGGAATCCATCCGGGCGACCGGAAGCATGGTCACACGGTCGGTCGGCGCGGCGGTTCTCAAGGCGGCCGCGGATGTGAAGGAGAAAATTCTCCGGGTGGCTGCCGCCAGTCTCGAAGCCGACGCTGACGATCTGGCGCTCGGGGAAGGAAAGGTATTTGTCCGCTCCTCGCCCGATCGGTCGATGCCGCTGGCTCAGGTTGCCGCCGCCTCGTCCAAGTTCGAGGGCTTCATCTCCGGACACGGCATGAGCGAGGCGCCGGGGGCATGTCCCGTTTATACTACCCAGGTTGCCGAAGTGGCCGTGCATCCGGAGTTGGGGGAGATCAGGGTGCTTCGCCTCATCTGCGGTCAGGATGTCGGATTCGCCATCAACCCTCTGGCCATCACCGGCCAAATCGAGGGAGCGATGCTCCAGGGGATAGGCATGGCCCTGATGGAGGAGCTGCCCCGGAACGAGGATGGAAGCCTTGCCGGAGAGAGCCTTCACGAGTACCTGATGCCGACGAGCATGGATGTTCCCGAGATGAAATCGATTGTCGTGGAAAATCCGGCCGACGGTACGCCGTACGGAATCCGCGGAGTGGGCGAGCCGCCCATCGTCGCCACTGCCGCGGCCATCGTGAATGCGCTCCAGGACGCCGTCGGCGCTCCGTTTTTCTCCCTACCGGTCAAGCCGCATCAACTGCGAGAGATGGTTGTTAAGAGCGGGGACAGATGAGCTGGAGTTGACGTGGCGAGTTTTCAACTGAAAGTCCGCAATCAAAAGTCGGCAACCGAAAAGCAGCAATCGAAGGTCGGCAGTCAACAACCGGCCGGCGGCTTCGCCCCGGGGATATCGCTCCGTGGGCTCGAACCCCCTTTGGTGGATATGAATCAGTGGAAATTTGGTATTTTGTTCTTCCTCTGGCGGCCGTTATCGATTTCCCGGGTCCCGTGGCCCTGGCGGCCCGCCTTCCAGTGGTTTTTCACTGCTTCGATTCCGGTTCGCTTCGATTTCGGTTAAAAAGGTGTCTTCAGGACGATTCTTCTTAGCGTATTCGATCATCCGGCGGCGATTTCGTCCAAGGGTGAATAGCGGTTCGCGATTCACACGACTGTCCCGAGGAGAAAACCAATGGGCCGATTGGCCGAGATTTCAACCGAAGTGATGAACGAGGATCAAAAGAAAATATTTGCTGTGGTGAGGCCCGATTACACGGGCGTGGTGGGCGGCCCGGCCAGCGCCTGGCTTCGCAGCCCGGACCTCTACGAGCGGCTTGGGTGGATGATCGGCTATATGCGCCACGATAGCGGGATTCCGTCGCGACTGCTGGAGCTTGTGATCCTCATGACGGTGGGTGAATGGAGATCGGAATACCCTTGGGCCCGGCACGAGCCCTTGGCTAAAAAGGCCGGCCTCGGCGACGAGGTTATCTCGGCTATCGCCGATGGGAAGCGGCCCGATTTCAAGAACGCCGACGAGGAGGCAGTCTATAACTTTTGCACGGAGCTGAAGGCGAGCCACTCCGTCGGAGATGACACCTACGCGGCCGCGCTGGATCATCTGGGAGAGCAAGGCCTTGTCGAGATCATTGCCGTCCTCGGTCTCTACACCACGGTATCGATGACGGTGAACGCCTTCGAGATACCCGACAACGGTTGAGGCGGCGAAAGAGAAAAATCGTCCGTCCGGGCATCATCAAGCCGGGAGCATTCATGGAATACAGAATCTTGGGCCGGACCGGGCTGCGCGTGAGCGAAATCAGCCTAGGCACCTCGCAGACCTTTCGAGCCGCTGCACGGGAAGACGAGGACATTTGTGTCCGGATCGTTCACGAAGCCCTGGACCGGGGCATCAATTTTTTTGATACCGCGCCGAGTTACTGGGAGGCCGAGCGTGTCCTGGGTCTCGCTCTCGAGGGGCGCCGCGATGAAGCTATCATTGCCACCAAGGCCAATGAAAAATCCGCCGAGGCCGCCCGCGAGAGCATCGAGCGCTCTTTCGATAACCTGCGGGTCGATGTCATCGACCTGATGCAGATTCACTCGTTGACCGCCTGGCGGGAGGTGACGCCGGTGATTCAGGAATACCAGCGCGCGGGGCGGGTCCGCTTCATCGGTCTCACCGGAAGCAGCCCGGATAAATTCCCCGAGATGATCGAGGCGATGCGCACCGGGACCTACGATACGATTCAGATCATTTATTCCCTCGCCGAGCGAAGCTGCTGTGAGAAATTGCTCCCTCTCGCGCGGGAAATGAATATCGGGGTGATCGCCCTTCGGGTGATTCTCAACCTGCTGGCGGACCGGATACCCCTTCATCCGGTGGCGTCCCCTGACAGCGAGAATGATTCCGCGGAGGAGGAGAAGCCGAAAAAACTGGCCCGGGCCCACGCCGAGGGCCGTTTCTCGTTCCTGGGTGAATACGGCGTAAAGACGCCGGGGCAGGCGTTATTCAAATATGTGCTTTCTCATCCGGCGGTTTCGACGATTATCGCCGCCACGGGCAAGATCGAGCGGATAGCCGAAAACGCCGCCGCCTCGGACGGAGTGGTTCTTCCGCCGGAGGCCTGTACGCGGCTCGAGGGGCTGCTGGCTTAGCAGGGCGGGAGCCCTCCTGCGGTTCCCGCCTCGCGCCTGATCGGGTATAATGACCTCATGCGGTTAGTGAGATGTCCCTTTCTGTTCAGCCGAGGGAGGCGATTTGATGGAAACAAGCGAGATTTCTAACAGGGACTCCTTATACGATTGCTACGGAGATGCGAACGAGCGCGCCGCTAAAAAGCAGATGGACAAGCTTGATAAGCACTCCCGTCATTTTATCTCCCTTTCGCCGTTTTTCGTTTTGTCCACATCATCGAGTTCGCTGGGGACCGACGCCTCACCCCGGGGCGACGCACCCGGTTTCGTCAAGGTGATTGACGATCACACCTTGCTCGTTCCCGACCGGAAGGGGAACAACCGCGTGGATTCGATGAAGAACATTGTGGAGAATCCCAACGTCGGAATGTTGTTCCTGCTGCCGGGGGTGAACGAAACGCTTCGCATCAACGGCAAGGCGCGGGTGACGACGGACAAAGCGATCCTTGAGCCGATGTCGGTTCGGGGCAAGTGCCCCAAAACGGGATTGGTTGTCGAAGTCAAGGAAGTGTTCATGCACTGCGCCAAGGCGCTGATGCGCTCCCATTTGTGGGATTCCGAAAGGCATATTGATCGGAGTGAGTTTCCGACGCTGGGTGAGATTTTCGTGGACCAGATTGCCGATGTCGAATCCGCGGAGGAAGCGGATAAAGCCATCCAGGAAGCCTATGTGATCAATCTCTATTGATCAGGACTTTGTTGCGGCGTTTTCCAGCCCGTATCATCTTTGATTGTCATTGCATTGAGCGGGACCGCCACCCCCACCCGCAGGCTAGAACGAGGAGGGCGGTTCCCTGATTCCCTTTGAAGCCGTTGCCCTTGTGCCCGCTTTTCTGTTTTCTCTCTCCTCCGTTCTGATGCGCCGGGGAATGGAGGGAAGCAATCCCCACACCGGAAGCCTCGTCGTCCTCCTGTTCAACTTCGTGGTCTTTTTCATCGCCTTGGCCTGGGTGGATTTTTCCCGGATATCCTTCTCATGGCACTGGGCCGCGTTTGCCGGGGCGGGAATCTCCTCGCCCGCGCTTTCGCTGTTGTTCATGTATCGATCGATCCATCAAATGGGGGTGGCCCCGACGAACGCCATCGTCATCACCCATGCCTTTTTTGGGCCCTTCATGGCGTTCTTCATCCTTGGGGAGCGTCCCCATCCGGCCATATGGTTGGGAATCGCGATTGTGGTATGCGGCGTCTGGCTCCTGATGAGGGGAGCCGACATGCGGAAGCATTTACGCTACATCTGGATTCCGGTCATGTCGGCCATCTGCTTCGGGCTGGCCCACAACCTCCGTAAGATTGGCTTCGAGGGGATGGATTCGCTGCTTTTCGGCGGGTTTCTCCAGGGGGCCTCGGCGGCGGCGGTGGCCCCCATAATCCTCAAGATCGCCTCGCGGGGCCAGGCCTATGCGTTCAACCCCCGGTCGATGCGGTATTTTCTGCTGTCGGGGTTGGCGATGTCCACCGCCATGCTCACCCTTCTATATGCCCTGCGAGGGGGGCAGGTGTCCCTGGTCGGACCCATTCTGGCGGCGGCTCCGCTTTTCGCACTTGTCTTGACCTATTTGATGTTGGGGAGCCAAGAGAAGATCACCTCCCGTATCCTGGGTGGCGCCTGCCTGATTGTTTCGGGAGTCGTCCTCGTCGCCTCCCTGAAGTAGGTCCGCCAGCTTGAATAGCGGCCAAATAAAGGATATCCCGCCCCTTTCCAAAGCGGGGGGGGCCGCGCTAGGATGCGTCCGTGGCCGGGTGGAGCCAATAAAGCCTGCCGCCGGCGCCAAACTTCGAATCCCAGCCAAAGTTTCGCCCCGCCGCGTTGTCGGCGAGCCGGGTCTCGTGCGGCGGGAACTTGCAAACTCCGTCAGGTCCGGAAGGAAGCAGCGGTAAGCAATCACTCCCGGGTGTCACGAGGGCGCCTGACTCCGCCGGCGCGCGGCGGGGCCTTGGATTGGGCTGGCGATTGAGAAAGTTCGTTCGCCGTATTCCGGTTTCTCTCGTTTGAGCGTTGAGAGGTCCGCAAAATGAACTACATCGGCAGCGCCCGAAAATGGCGTCCCCAGCGTTTCGAGGATCTTCTCGGCCAGGAGCACATCCGCCGCACCCTCACGAATGCCCTCGGGACCGGGCGCATCGCCACGGCCTACCTCTTCAGCGGGACCCGCGGCGTCGGAAAAACCACCACCGCCCGAATCCTCGCCAAGGCGCTCAACTGCGAGTCCGGCGATGGTCCGGTGCCCGAGCCCTGCGATCAATGCTCCGCGTGCGAGGAGATCGTCCGGGGCTCCCATCCCGATGTTCGCGAGATCGACGCAGCGACCTATACCGGCGTGGACAATGTGCGCGAGCTTCGCGAGGGGTTGCGCTACCGGCCGGCGCGGGGGCGCTACAAGACCGTCATCATCGACGAGGTGCATATGCTCTCGAGAGGGGCGTTCAACGCTCTCCTCAAGACGCTTGAGGAGCCCCCGCCCCACGTCGTATTCATGTTCGCCACAACCGAGCTTCAGAAGGTTCCGGATACGATTCTGAGCCGCTGTCAGGTATTCGAGTTCCGGCGGATCGCGCCCAGCGTCATCGCCGGGCAGCTCTCGCGCATCGCCGGGGACCAGGGAATCGAGATCGAGGAGGACGCTCTTCGTCTTCTGGCGCGAATGGGCGAGGGGAGCATGCGCGACGCCCAATCCCTGCTCGATCAGGTAATCGCCTTCTCGGGAGAGGGGGGGTTGACCGCCCGGGGGGTGGAGGGCGTTCTCGGCGTTCCCTCCTCGGAAGTATACAGCCATATTATTTCAGCCGTCGCCGGGCGCGATGCGCGCGCCGCGTTGCTCGAGTTGAACGGCATTTTCGACGCGGGCCACGACCCGCGTCTTTTTTGCGGAAGCCTGCTCGAGTTCCTGCGCGATATTATGGTGCTTCAGTCGGCGGGAGACGATGAGGCGCTTTTCAATCTCGGACCGGCTGAGATGGAGGAGCGCAAGGCGCTGGCCGGAAAACTTTCCTTCGCCGAGGCCCATCAGGCGTACTCTATTTTGCAGAACGGAGAGTTCGAACTGCGCACCACCACGCACCCGAGGATGTCGATTGAGCTGGCTGTCATCCGGATGTGCCGCCTCGAAGCTATCGCCGATCTGGGCGATCTGATCGAAAAGATCGAATCTCGACCCCCCGCG
>JAPYQX010000021.1:0-2760 GCA_029937135.1 Nitrospinota bacterium | reverse complement strand
CCCCCCGCGCCGGAGTCATCTCCCGCTTCGGGCCGGGGAGTTGGGCCGGAACCATCACAACCAGCCCAGGTCTCCAAGTCTTCCCCGCCGGGGCCTGAGCCCGCCGGTTCGCCGGAGGCGAAGGTGGTGGTGAGTCCGGCGCGGCCGGGGTGGAATCCAGAGGAGGTCGGGCGGGTATGGGCCGAGGCCCTCAAGGTACTGCGTCCCTCCCAGAGAGAGCTTTTGAAGGGGGTGGAGGCCGACATGACGGTCGAGGGGGTTATCAAAATTATTTTTCCGTCGGACAACGGCCACGCCCAGGCGTTCGAGATGGTCCGGGAGGCGGTGCCCCCGCTCGAGAACTATTTCGGGGCCGAGGCGCCCTGGCCGGTCAAGGTGGTGCTTGAGGAATCTCTCAAGGAGCCCCTTCCCGCGCCCGCGGACCCCGCCCTGGAGGGGGAGCGGAAGAAAAAAAAGGAATCTGAGGAGACTTTCATTCAGGAAGTCATCGATATATTCGACGGACATATTTCGAATATTCGGCAGGCCCGGAAGAAGGGCGGCCAAGCGAATGGAGATCGGTAATGCTTAAAGGTGGAATGGGTAATTTGATGAAGCAGGCTCGCCAGATGCAGGACAAGATGGCGAAAATTCAGGAGGAGATGGCCGGACGCACGGTCGAGGCGGCCGCCGGGGGCGGGATGGTTAAGGCCACGGCGAACGGCGTGGGAGATCTCGTTTCCATCAGCATCGAAAAAGAGGTTGTCGATCCGGAGGATGTGGAGATGCTCGAGGATCTTGTTCGGGCGGCTTGCAACGAGGCCATAAAAAAGGGGCGGGATTTGGCCGCCGAAGAGATGAAGAAAATCACGGGCGGAATGAATATCCCCGGCCTCATGTAGGAAGGGTTTCAGATGGTGCAGCCGGGTCCGGCCGCGAGAACCGGCCTGAGGTGCGGAAACTGCGGCGTGCATGTGGGGCCGGGCGACCTGCTTTGCCCCTCCTGTGGCGCGCATCTGGTGACCGCCCTTTGTGAGCGGTGCGGCCCCCGCGAGGAATTCCGATTCAGCCGGTGTCCGGTTTGCGGCCACCGGGCCGATATCGGGTCGAACCTCCTCGGACCGATTCTGATGGTCGGCGCCCTGGCGGCGTTTCTGGCCTTTTCTTTTTGGGTGGGAAGGTAAAATCTCCCGCTAATACGGAGGGTGGCTCGTGCCGCTCGATCAATTTCCCACGATTCAGGAATGTGTGGACGCCTTCCGCCGGCTCCCCGGTATCGGACCAAAGGGAGCCCAGCGGATTGTTTTTCATCTCCTGACCCGGGATCCCGAGTCCGCATCGTTGATCGCGGCCTCTTGCGAATCGCTCCACGAGCGCGTGAAGCTTTGCGGGAGGTGCCACATCCTGGTGGAGGGGGAAGCGGGGGGCGAGAATTGCGCGGTGTGCGGCGGCCGCGATCCGTCGGTCATCTGCGTGGTCGAGGAACCCGCCGATGTCTTCGCCATCGAGCGTGCGAGCGGGTTCCGGGGGAGATTTCATGTGCTGATGGGGGTGATCTCGCCCCTGGACGGGGTGAACCCCGAAGATTTGACCATTGCGGATTTGATGGATCGCATCAAGAAGGATGAAGTGAAGGAGGTTATCCTCGCCCTGAATCCGACGATGGCGGGCGAGGGGACTTCCCTTTATCTCGCGAAGGTGCTCAAACCGCTCGGGGTGCGCGTCACCCAGCTTGCCCAGGGTCTCCCGATGGGCAGCCACCTCGAATACGTTGACGAGTTGACACTCACCCGCTCCCTCGATGGGCGAAAAGAGCTCTAGGCCCTCGAATTTTTTCCGGCGTTATTTCTTGACCCGCACCGAGATGATCCGCACTTCCTTTTTGGGTTTGCTTCCCTGGCCCACGGGGACGCCACCAATCTTGTCCACCACGTCCATTCCCTTGATCACCTTTCCAAAAACGGTGTGCTTCCCGGTGAGGTGGGGTGTATCCACGAGGTTGATGAAAAACTGCGAGCCGTTTGTATTCGGCCCGGAGTTGGCCATGGCGATGACGCCGCGTTTCGGGACGTGGGACTTGAGGTTGCTTGAGTAAATATATCCCTGGTTCTCGTAGATTTTCTTGACGGTGAGCTCATTGATCTTTTTTTGCAGTTCATCTTTTTTGGCGTCGAGGTCGGCCTGGCTCCGGATTCCCATTGTGCGGTACAGCGGCATCAGGATGACGCGCTGGAAGTCGCGCTGGGAGCGGACAGAGAGATAGCTGTGCACCCCGCCGCCCTTTTGGACTGCCTTGAGGGAGTCCAGCCCGAGGGCGGTGGCGTTAATTTCGTCCTCGAACTGATAGCCGGTGCCGCCGGTGCCGGTGCCTTTGGGATCACCGCCCTGAATCATGAATCCCTTGATCACGCGGTGAAAAACCACACCGTCGAAAAAATTCCCCTTGGTTTTTTTTCCGGTTTTGATGTCGGTGTATTCTTTCGTTCCTTCGGCGAGGCCGATGAAATTCGCCACGGTCTTGGGCGCGTCCTTGGAAAAGAGTTCGATTTGGATTTCCCCGTAATTCGTTTTCATGACGGCGACGGGGTTGGCGGGGTCCGTTTTTCGGGCTTCCTGCGCCAGCGCGGGTTGGACAGTGAGCAGCATTAAAATAGCGGATGCGAGGAAAATCCTCATTTGAAAGCTCCTGCTTGAAAGAATTGGGGATTCGCCCGGAGGTGTCCGGGCATGAAAATGGCGGAGAGGGAGGGATTCGAACCCTCGGAACAGTCACCCATTCAC
>JAPYQX010000348.1 GCA_029937135.1 Nitrospinota bacterium | reverse complement strand
AGCCCATCTTGTCGTGGCGGCGGCCGATGGTGAATCCAGGGGTATCCGCCGGCACGAAAAACATGGTGGTGCCCTCGGTGATCGGCACCTTCGGATTCGTTCGAGTGCGGATAATATAGAGCTTCGCGACGCCGCCGTTGGCGATAAAGTGCTTCATTCCGTTAATGACATATTCGTTGCCGTCTTTTACCGCCGCTGTTTTCCATCCAGCGGTGGGATCGCTGGCCGGCGGCATGCGGTTGTCGGACCCTGCTCCGGGCTCGGACCCCCCCATCGCCAACAGATAGAGATCGTCCTCCATGAACTGGGGGAGGAAGCGCCCGCGCTGCTCATCTGTCGCCAGCCGGCAGAGCATGGGGGTCCACTTCCAGCACTGGCTGAACGTCTTGGCGACCCCGCCGTCTCCGCGCGCCAGCTCCAGAATGACCAAAACCTGCCCCATCAGATCGACGCCGGGCCCCCCAAACTCCTCGGGAACGGCGAGCGTCCGAAGACCGAGAGCCGATCCTTTCTTGACCAGTTCAGGGCTAAAGGTTCCCGCGGGATCCTGTATCCGGTCACGATCTGCGGCAACCGGGATAATTTCCTTTTCGGCGAAATCCCGGGCCATTTGCTGAAGCGCCCGGTGTTCGTCGTTAAGTTCCAGATGCATCCTAATCTCCTCTTCAAACTCTTTCCGGTGAAACTCTCCGGGAGGGTGATGGAATTGAAAAACAAGCTCCCGAAGGAGGGTGAATTACACTGATAATTTCTCTATATTTCCCAGCCGCCTGAATATAATCGTCCCGATCAGGAGCAGAACGACCTGCACCAGGGCAAATGCGGAGACCACACCGAGCGCCTCGTTCTCACTGATAACATAAAGAGCCACCGCCATCGGAGTGCTCTCCTCGGTTGCGAGAAGCGCCGAAACCGGCAGCTCCCAGATAAACATAATGAAAAGCATGAGATAGGCCGCGAAGATACCGGGCCGAAGAAGCGGCACCGTCACCTTGCGTATCGTCCCGATAAACGACTCACCGCACACGCGGGAACTTTCCTCGAGTTCGGCGCTCAGCGACTGAAGTATCGCCGTGATCGTCCGAAGCCCGTAGGGCAGGTAGCGCGTCATGTAGGCCAGCATGAGAAGAAAGAGCGGAAAACTGTAGAGCGGCGTTTTGATCCAGGTGATGAGGAACGCCATACCCATGACGAGGCCCGGCACACCAATCGGAAGTGTTGCAACATAGTCTACGACGCTGGAGAGTTTCTTGTTTCTTCCCCTCAGTATGACCATGGCCTCGGCCTGATCGTGGGTGACATAGAGCGCAGTCAATTTGAGATCTTTTACCAGGTTGACCAGTTCGAGCCGCATCCGCTCCCGGAGCTTGGCGTCCAGGTTGCTCAAGGGCTCGTCGAAAAGGAGGACGCGGGGATTGTACGCCACGGCCCGGGCGAGGGATACGCGCTGCTGCTGGCCGCCGGAGAGTTTCGTGGCGTTTCGTTCCCCGAGGCCGCCAAGGCCGACAAGCTCAAGCGCCTGATCGACTTTCCCTTTCACTTCTTTCCGGGGAACCCCCTGCGCCTGAAGACCATAGGCGACATTTTCGGCAACGGACATATGCGGCCAGATGGCGTAGGACTGAAAAACCATCCCGAGATGTCTCTTCTCGGGCGGCAGGCAAACTCCCTTAATGCCGGAGGTGAATAGCTCGCCGCCAATCGAAATTTCCCCGTCGTCGGGGATTTCCAGACCCGCGATGCACCGAAGCGTCGTCGTCTTGCCGCAACCGCTGGGGCCCAACAAGGTAACGAACTCCCCTTCCGTAACGGTAAAGCTGATATTGTCCACCGCCAGCGTTTCCGTTCCAAATCTTTTAACTAAATCCTTTACGACTACTTCCGCCATTATTCGTTCCTAGGACGCCGCGGCAGCGGCCACCTTCAGAAAAGAGTCATCCTCTTCGTTGATCAGCCCCATCTCACCTTCCATTTCCCGAACCAGGGGGATCACTTTTTCGCCAACCCGCTCGCATTCGGAGTGAAGGGGAAATCCCGAAAGGATAAGGAGGTTAACCCCCGCCTTCTCGATCTCTATTATTTTTCTGGCGCATTGCTCGTAATTCCCGACAATGGTCACGGCCGAGCCCGTCCGAATGCGGCCCATGCCCGCCCAGAGATTCGGGCCGACCATTTCCTCTTTTGTGCGTTCCTGCTGGTTCTGGGTTCCCTTGCTGTCGAATTTCGATATGACCTTACCCCGGTGGGCCAGGACCTCCGGATCGACCTGACTTAGGACTTCCTCCGCCGCCTCGAAGGCTTCTTCTTCCGTGTCGCGCGCCATGATTTGAAACCGCGTCACATACTTGAGCGGCCGGTCCCTTCCTTCGAGGGACTTTTCCATTCCTTCGATTTGCTCCCGCACCTGCTCCGGCGTCTCTCCCCAGAATACCCAGTAGTCGCCGTGCCGGACGGCGATTTTCCGCGCGACCTCGGAAGCTCCCGCCATGAAGAAGGGAATTCGCGGTTTCTGCACCGGCCGGGGATATACCGAAGCATCCTCGAATCGATAGTACTTTCCCTTAAAGGAAAATTTATCCTGGGTCCAGAGCCCTTTGAGAATTTGGATATACTCCTCCGTCCGCTCATACCGCGTGTCGTGGTCGAGATCGTCTCCATAAGAATCGAGCGTAGAGCCCCCGGTCACAATGTTGTACATGATTCGCCCGCCGCTCAATTCATCAAGCGAAGCCATCATTCGGGCGCAATAGGAGGGGTGAATCATCCCCACGCGGACGGCGAGAAGCAGCTTGATGGTCTTCGTCGTGGGGGCGACGACAGCCGCATTGATAATACTGTCCCAGGTCGGCGCCTCATGCCCGTAGTGACCGCTGATCTGCGATGTGGGAACGAGAAGGGTTGTAAACCCGGATTTCTCGGCGTTTTGGGCGACGCGGGTGAAAGTCTCGAAACTGGGAGGAAACTCGGCGAATTTCCGGCCGATATGGGAGCCGTCTCCATCGCACGACATGTACCAAGCCAGTTCAATGGACAAGCACTCCCCTCCCTGAATTGAAACCGAACAGAGCATAACAAGGTTGGATATTGTATTTAGTATAGGCACATTCCGGCCCGGGGGCCAACGGCCAACGCCTAAATATGCTCGTAAATATCAAGGTTCATTCCGCCCTTGAGAACGCCTCCGCTCAAATGACCGATAAGGACATCTTCATTC
>JAPYQX010000347.1 GCA_029937135.1 Nitrospinota bacterium | reverse complement strand
GAGATCGCGGGGATCGCCGGGCTGATCCTCGGCGCGGCTTTCTGCCGGGTGCCGGTTGTGGTGGACGGGTTCATCTCCTCGGCGGGAGCGCTGGTGGCCTGCCGGATGTGCGAGCGGGTGAAGAGCTATCTCTTTTTCAGTCACTGCTCCGAGGAGAAGGGACACCGGGTGTTTTTCGAGCAGTTCGGGGCAGAGCCGATCCTGGACCTGAGGTTGCGGCTGGGGGAGGGGACCGGCGCGGCGCTGGCGATGCCGATCATCGAGGCGGCGGTCAAAATCTATAACGATATGGCAACCTTCGATTCCGCCGAGGTGAGTGAGGGAGGGCCGTGACCGGAGGGCTGATTACTGCCATTCGCACCCTGACGATTCTGCCGGTTCCGGGAATTGAGGCCGGGCGGATGTCCTCGGCCCTGCCGTGGTTCCCCGTCGTGGGCGCGTTGCTGGGGGGCGCTCTCTACGGGCTTGCCGCCGGGGTGGAAGCGCTCTCGGGCGGCTGGCCGGGCGGGGCGGCGGCGGCCGCGCTTGTGGGCGCTGTGGTTCTCACGGGCGCCTTTCACCTGGACGGGCTCGCCGACTGGGCGGACGGTTTCGGCGGCGGGCAGGACCGGGGAAAAATTCTCGCCATCATGAAGGATTCCTCGACAGGTGTGTTTGGCGCGGCGGCGCTGATCCTGGTGCTGCTCATCAAATGGGTTTCGATCTTCCGCCTCGCCGCCTCGGGAAACCACATCTGGCTCATCGCCGCCTGCGTTGTCTCCAGGACTGCGATGGTAGAGCTCGCGGTGTGGCTGCCCTACGCCCGGCCCGAGGGCGGAACTGGCTCGGAAATCGTCGAGGGCGCCCGGAGCGCTCACCGGGCGGTGGCGGTGGTCATAGCCCTGGCGGTGCTTTTTACCCTCGGAGGGGTGGCGGGAGGGTTGTCTCTCGCCGGGGGATTGATCGCCTGCCGGGGATACGGCCTCTGGTGCCGAAAGCGCGTCGGGGGGATTACGGGGGATATGCTCGGCGCGGGGAGCGAGCTCATCGAGGCATTGATGCTGGCGGTCTTCGCCCTTGCGGGCCCGGCGCTGGCCGGGTATGCGGGGTGGGGCCGGTGGGCCGGATTTTAGGGAAATTATTTCCCGATGATGTCCCTGGTTCCAGACAAAATCTCCAGTTCTAGACAAAATCTCCCTTCTCGGCGAGATCGATGATGTTCAACCGATCATAGATTCGCAGCAGGGCGTCGGCGGCGGGGCCGTCGATGGCCTCGATGAAATTGACGACCTCGCGCCGCTGGGGGCCGTTTCTGAGGCGGCCGATTAGCTTCTCGTTGGGTTCGGGGGAGGCTTCAATCTCCGCCGCCGTTTTGTCGATCCACTCACGAAAATCCTCGGCTTCGTCGATCAGGGTGTTGAGCCCTTCCTGAAGTGACTCGTAGCGCCCCTTGAACTCCTCGTAAACGCTCATTGACGGCTCCCTTTATTTTATTTTTTTCAGACCCGGACACGCCGCCAGCGGAAGGGCGCCTCGAGGTGGGTTTCGGGTTCGGTGGCGGTTTCAAGAACCGATAGGACCGCGCGCAGGACCAACAGCTGGGCGGCGGCTTCTCCCACTTCGCCAATGGGACGCCCCATCGGAAAGCGGATATAGACCGAGCGCGAGGCGCCGGTATGGTAGGTGACCTCGGGGCGCAGCGTGATCGAGACGCAGGGGATCCCCGCCTTCTCGATTCTTCCCTGCATCAGACCGACGGTCTGGTGGCACATTGGTCAACCGGGGGTGAGGAGGACGGCGTCGGCGCCTGATTTGACGAGGCGTCTGGCCACCTCGGGGCCCGTCTCCTCGAGGACTTTTTCGATGGCCGGGACGAAGCCCATCATCCCGATGTGGAGCGGGGCGACGCCGCCGATGACGCCCTCCGCCGCGAGGTCGTGAAGCCGGGTGAGGGGAAAGATGCAGTTGGGGTCTTTCCCGGCGTCGGTAGTGTCGTAGTGGCTGTGGCTGAAGCGCAGGTCGGCCTCGGGGGTGTCCCCCGGAATTTCCCTGAAAGTCCAGTCGCCGTCGTGGGATTCGAGATCGAAGGGGGGTTGGCTCGCGAGGTGGACCCCGCCGGTCGTGAGCAGGGCAATCCGGCTCTCGGCGAGCGGTTTTTTCATCGGAGCAAAGGAGGTCTCGGGGTTCGGGACAAAATGCCCGTTTTTATGGGACTTGGTGATCGTGCCGATCCACTTGTCGAAGCGTTCCTGGTTTTTCTCGTCAACGATGAAGGGTTTAAAATTCCATTCGTTCATTCGGCGTACCCACGTAATAGGAGAGAGTGATTCCCGGCTGGGTTTTGGACCCGATTGCTTGGCGCGGTGGTTTTAATCATCTTTATGGATTATTTTTCATAAATCAAACTGGAGAATTACTTTTCAAACGGACGGCGACCCATGTAGGGATACGCCACCGGGGTGCTTTAGTCATAAAAAACGGGAGACCTGAAAATGCCTGACGTAACCGTGAACGGAGTGAGGCTTCACTATCTGGACAAGGGCGAGGGGCCGGCGATTGTGCTGGTGCATGGGTTTCAGAGTTCGGGGTTCGCGTTTCATCCGATTATTGATCGCCTCGCCGAGAGGTCCCGGGTGCTCGCGCTGGATTTGAGGGGCCACGGAGACTCGGAGAAACCGGCGGGGCCCTACCGGATTCAGGATTTTAAGGACGATGTACTCGCCTTCATCGACGCCCTGGGGCTTGAGCGGGTGGACTACATGGGCCAGAGCATGGGCGGACGGACGGGCACGCTTTTCGGCATCGAGCACAGTGATCGCCTGAACCGGCTGATGCTGGTTTCCTCATCGGCGGGCCCTCCGTCGGGCGACTACCGCGCGCACTTCGAGAGCCTCCTTGCCCAGGCCGGACGGGAGGGGGTGACCGCGATATTCGATAGCCAAAATTATCAGAGCCGGGTTCCGCCCCAGCTCAGGGAGGGGGAACTCGCGCGGGAGCTCAGGGAGCGTTTCCTCAAGAACACGCCCGAGACCTACGCGGCGACGGCGAACGCGCTGTTCACGATGCCGGATCTGGTGGGCCGGCTCGGCGAAATCGGTGTCCCTACCTTGGTATGTCACGGCGGGAACGACGCGGGGCCGCTCGCATTCAGCGATGTCTATCTGGAAGGGGTTCCCACCTGCAGGCGGGTGATTATCGCCGGTTCGGGTCATCACCCAATCTGGGACAACACCGATAAATTCATGG
>JAPYQX010000346.1 GCA_029937135.1 Nitrospinota bacterium | reverse complement strand
AACATTCAAATAAAAACATACGAATCAGAATTGGGATGGTGCGTTCCTGACCCACAGCCAGGCGACGGTAACACTCCCCAGCCAGGAGCAGGTAAACGAGTTCTTGCCGCCCTATGACCGGGGCGACCTCCTCCTTCACCCGGACAACCCCATTACGATCGCGCCTCAGGCGAACGAGGACTGGTTGATGGAAGTCCGGCGGCAGAGCAGCGAGGCCAGCAAGAACGCCTACACGGTGATGAAAGAGGTTTACAAGGACTTCAATCGTATTTTCGGCGAGGTCGATAACCCCTTCCTCGAGGAGTATATGACCGAGGATGCCGATATCGTTCTCGTCGGGATGGGGACCATGGCCCTTCCGGTGAAGGTGGCGATCCGCGAGATGCGCAAGGACGGCAAGAAGGTCGGCATGGTCCGCCTCAAATGGGTTCGCCCGTTCCCGACGGATGAGCTTAGAGATTCGCTCTCGCGCTTCAAGGCGGTGGGCGTCCTCGATCGCGACTATTCGTTCGGCTCGCCTTTCCACGGCGGGATTCTCTTCAACGAGGTGAAGGCGGCCCTCTACGGCGCCGACAGCCAGCCTTTGATGAAGGGGTTCGTCTGCGGCCTCGGCGGCCGAGAAGTGCTCCTGGAGGACGTCACGTCCATGGCTGATGATGTTATCTCCATTGCGAATAGCGGAAAGGCCGACAACGATGTCCGCTGGGTCGGCGTGAGGGGTAAACAATAATGAGCGACTCTGTTTATCACATCGGAACACAAGACCTTCCCCTGACGGGAAGGGTGAATCAGATACCGAAAAAAGCGGTTGAGGAGTACTACACGAGCGGACACCGGACCTGCCAGGGCTGCGAGAGCGCGCTCATTATGCGCCTCATGGCCAAGGCCGCCGGCCCCCGTTCCATCATTCTGGGCAGCACGGGCTGCATGTACGTGGCCAACACCACCTATTACAGCACCCCCTGGGTTGTGCCGTGGATGCACACCCAGCTCGGCTCTGCGGGTTCCGCGGCCACAGGCACCGCCGCCGCCCTGCGGGCCTTGATGCGCAAGGGTAAAATGAAGGAAGAACCCATCAACGTCATCGCGTTCTGTGGCGACGGGGGCGGTGCGGATATGGGCGTTTCGTCCATCTCGGCGGCGCTCATGCACACCCAATACAACATACTGATCATCTGCTACGACAATGAGTCGTATGCGAATACCGACATCCAGATCTCGGGCGCTTCTCCCTGGGGCGCGAACACGACGTTCACCCCTCCGGGAAAGAAAATCCGGATCATGCACAAGAACTGGAAGAAAAATATCGCGGCCATGTACGCAGTCGGCCACACCAAGTGTAACTACGTGGCGACCGCCGACGCGTCCTATCCGGCCGACATGATCGACAAGGTGCGGAAAGGGCTCAAGGAGCCGGGCCCCTCGTTTATTCACACCCTTGATCCTTGTCCGAAGGGTTGGGACTACGACCCGTTCTACTCTCACAAACTGGGCGAGCTGGCCGTCGAGAGTGGCCTCTTCCCGCTCTGGGAGATGACGAACAACGAATTGACCTATACCGGTATTTCCGCGCGTCAGGTCTACGGAAACCGGAAACGCAAGTCGATTCGCGAGTACCTCGAGACGCAGGGCCGGTTCCACCACTTCATCGAGGAGGATTACGAATACTTCCAGAGTGAAGTGAACAAAATGTGGGACAATTGGTCGATGCCCGGCGTGATTCCCTTTAAGCTGGGCGAGGACCCGTCCAAGAAGAAGTAGAAGGAACCTCCGGGGGGGGGGGGTCCCCCGAGCCGAATCCGGACGGGGCCCGAGAGGGTCCCGTCCTTTTTCGTCTCCACGGAATATGAAAAAGAAAAAATGGAGAAGAAGATGAACGAGGAAAGCGGCGAGCGTGAGAGCCGGGACGGCGCCTTGATGGTCCGCGTTCCCGCGGGGGAGTTCCTGATGGGCTCGGACCTCGGGGACAATGACGAACAGCCGCAGCGGACGGTAACGCTCTCCGGATTTTGGATCGACAAGTTTCAGGTGACGAACGAGCAGTGTCGCCGCTTTTTAGAGGAGACGCAGGCCTTCGAGGCGCCGCCCTCGTTTTCCAAGGACGATTTCGCCGGCCCGGATCAACCGGTCGTCAGCGTCGCCTGGGATGAGGCCAAGGCCTACTGTCTTTGGGCCGGAAAGCGCCTTCCCACCGAGGCGGAGTGGGAAAAAGCGGCTCGGGGATCGGATGGGAGAAAATACCCCTGGGGAGAGGCCGAGCCATCCCACGATCTGGCGCAGTACACCGGCAGCGAGGAGAAGCAGCCGCTTCGGGTGGACGCGTTTCCGGGGAGCGCCTCCCCGCACGGGTGTTTTCAGATGGCCGGAAATACCTACGAGTGGGTGAACGACTGGTTCGATGCCTTCTACTACCGAGGTGCGCCGGACGAAAACCCCGGCGGGCCGCTTTCGCCAACCTTCGAGGTGGCCGTCGCCCGGATTTCGGTGTTCGCCGTGCCGGGCGGGGGGAGCCTGACGCTGGGCGAGGTGAAGCGGGGTGATCGCTTCGAGATACTGGGCCGCGATAAGGATATTTACAGAATTCGCTACGGCGATGCCGAGGGCTGGCTTCCCCGGAAGGGGGGCTATGCCTGGACGGCCAGGGTGGCGCGCGGGTGTGGATGGGACTACATCGAGGACGGGTTGCGCTGCTCGGCGCGCGAGGGTTTCGAGCCCTGGTACAAGAGCCTGAATCTGGGTTTTCGCTGAGTGGGGGACGAATAGTCTCCGGGGTCCCGGAGCAGGTAGTCGAAGTTGGGTGGTGGCGCCGGTTGATGGCGCCGCATCGGAAAATAAAAGTGATATCGGAGCGGGCGGGGTCGCTATGATCCCGCCCGTTTTTTTTGGTTCTTCCCGCGAAGTCGAGGCCTTGCCGGGGGAACAGGGGAGGCTAGAATTTAAAACGGCGTTTGCCCATGAAGAAGGAGATTACGGGCACCGTGAAGATGACGACCGTTAGCCACATCAGCGTCGCGGCGATGGGGTGGCCCGAGAAATCGAAGAAAATTCCGATGCTCCCGTGGCTGATGATCATGCTCTGGCGGAAGGTGCGCTCGGTGAGCCCGCCCAGGACAAGGGCAAGGACCATCGGGGCCAGGGGGTAGTCGAGCTTGCGGAAAAAATAGCCGATCACCCCTGACCTGCCCCCAATAGTAGTACCACTAGCTACGAGAGTTTTGGAACCATGGA
>JAPYQX010000345.1 GCA_029937135.1 Nitrospinota bacterium | reverse complement strand
GCGGCCGGGAGAAGGGAATTTTTTCGATCTCGCGGAGAAAGGCATCCTCCGTCCAGGGAAGGGAGAACGAGCGCACCTCGATCTTCATCACCTCGGGAACGTCGCCCACCCGCATCGGGCGGAGGCTCAGGCTCATTGGACCGCCGCCCCCGGGTGGGCCGCCGCCCTCTTGAGAGGTAACCCGCGAATATCCGCGCAATGCCGCCCAGCAAGCTCACTCACCGCCCCTCTCCCGCATCAGGAATTACGCTCAAACCACCCGGGATTTCGCTCATTCGCACACCAGCTTCGCACCAGACGCCAGACACCCCCGAACCCGCGCCAGAGACCCGGGCCGCGTCTTTTGCCGGCACCGTCTTTCGCTCTCTCTCCGGGGTGACTATAATCCCAATCATTCGGATTCACTAATTAATCGCCGCGCGGAGGCCCCCAGGGGCCAAACCCCTGGGATATCAGCCCCCGGATGGAATCCCCCGGATGGAATCCCTTGGGCTGGACACCCTTGGGGTGAAAGCCACCGGGCCGGACACCGCAAGCGCAAACCAGGGCCGAAAGCCTCGGGGTTTAACCCCCTCGGGCCGGAGGCCCCTTACCTGAAACCATCGGAGGACATGAAAATGGGAGCCACCCTCACCCTGCTGGGCCACTCGAGCTTTCTCGTTAAAACCGGCGGCGGCAAGACCATCTACATCGACCCCTGGCTCGGCTGCCCGACCTGCCCCGAAAACCTCCAGACCCCCGAAAAGGCCGACCTCATCTGCGTCACCCACGGCCATTTCGACCACATCGCCAGCGTCGTCGATATCTATAAACTCAACCCGTGCCCCGTCGCGGGCCCCTATGAGCTCGTCCACCTCCTCGCCGCCGACGGCGATTTTTCGGAGGAACACAAGGGCCTCATGGGCAAGGGCGGCACCGTCGCCTTCGGAGACGTTTCCATCACCCTCACCCACGCCATGCACAGCTCAAGCTACGTCGAGCCCGGCACCTACGCCGGCGAGCCCGCCGGAATGATCATCACATTCGAGGACGGAAAGCGCGTCTACCACGCCGGCGACACCAACGTATTCGGCGACATGGCGCTCATCGCCGAGCTCTACGCGCCCGACCTGTGCCTCCTGCCCATCGGCAGCCGCTTCACCATGGACCCGGTCGAGGCCGCCAAGGCCTGTGAAATCCTGGGGGCAAAGCGCGCCGTCCCGATCCACCACTCCACCTTCCCGCCCCTGACGGGAACCCCCGCCCAGTTCGAGGCCGAGGTGAAAAAACGCGGCCTCTCGACCGAGATCACCGTCCTCGCCCCCGGCGAGTCGGTCGAGGTGTAGGCCGGAGGTGTTGTCCGGAAAAAAACCTCCCGGCGCTTTTTTATTTTTAGATAAAAAAGGGGGCTTCCTCGGAGGCCCCCTTTTTTATCCCCGGATTTCCCACATGGATTCTTGATTTTCACACCACCCAGGTTGATTGCGGTTTGGCCAGATTTCGATACTCCCACCTATTTCGGACCCCAGCCCATCGGCGAAATTTCGCTTATGAAAAACCCCGTTTCGGCGGAAATCCGCCGATGGGTGAACAGCGGACAAATGATCTCTATCTCTAAGCCCCCATATAACAGTAGTTTATTTTTTTGGAAAACTTCTCCGGCCTGGCACCGGCCTTGCTGTTATAGGGGGACAGGAATCACAACAAATGAGGGCATCATGAAATATCAGTTTGGTAAGATAGAATTCATCCCCCTAAGGAGCTCGACCATGAACTCGAAACGAATCACAGGAATCATCGCAGCATTCGCAATCACACTTTCCGTATTTCTCACCGCCGCGCCAAGAGCCGAGGCGGGGTGCCATACCGCCCCAGCCCCGGCTGGCGTCGTCGTTATCGGCGGCAAACATGCGACGCCCCTGTATCGGTACAACATCTCGGGCGATCACTTCTACACGGCGAACTGGAACGAGCGGAAAGGGTGTAACTTTGAAGGCATCATCGGCTATGTGTTTACCGGAGGGTATGTCGGGACGGTGCCCCTCTACCGCGCCTTCGCGAGCAGCCCGGTCGGCAACCATCTCTACACGACGAATGGGGCGGAAGCGGAAAGCCTCAGGAAAGCGGGATGGGAGCACCAGGGAATCGCGGGCCACGTTTATCCGAGCGCCAAGCCGGGAACGGCTCCCCTGCACCGGCTCCGCCAAAATAGGCCCAACCACTTTTATACGACGAACGAGGCGGAGAGCAACGCGGTGCGGCAGCAGCCGGGATGGAATTACGAGGGCATCATCGGCCATATGGTGGTAAAATTTACGGTTTCCAACCTCGCGGGAAAGACGAAGGCCCAGGCCCAGTCGGCGCTCACGGCGGTGGCGCTGACCTATGCCGAGACCGACACGCGAATCGTTTATAACAGAGCCGATCTCGACGGCAAGGTGGCCGCCCAGAGTCCGGCGGCGGGCAAGTGGGTTAAATTTGGCGCAGTGACCACGCTTACCCTTTACAAAAATATCAACACCGTTATGGTTCCCGATGTTGCCGGTAAAAATTATATTGATGCCGCTCGCGAATTGACCTCTACCGTCAGGTTGGCCTTGAACAGGTCCGTCACCTACGTGGAAACACTCAATACAGCGTTGATGAACAGGGCGAAAAGCACCAACCCGCCCAAGGGCACTATGGTCCAGCCACTTAGCTCAATCACTTTGACGATGTACAAAGCGCCGTCTCAGGTCACAGTGCCGGACATTACGGGAAAGACGTCGATCCAGGCCCAACCGTTCCTCAATGCGGTGGGGCTGACCTCCACTAGCCAGGATGCGTTAACGACTCATTCGAGTTATGTCGGCAAGGTAGAGAGTACCGTTCCGCCAGGGGGACTAAAGCGGCTTATGGAAGCAGCGTGGTGTTAAAAATATACAAACTTGGCGTCCAGGTCCCCTTGGTCAGCGGTGGGACATATTCTTTATCGACCGCCCAAAGTGTGCTGGAAAGTGCGGGCTTAAATGTGGTAATCGGTGGAACGAGGTACCATTCTGGTTACGCTGGTGCTGCGAAAAGGGTTTACTCTCAAAATCCGGCGTGGAACCAGTTTGTACCGGTCGGAAGTACCGTGACCGTCTGGCATTATACAAATGTAAATTAAGCCAAAAGGTTTTTCGAGGGGACTCGGAAGAGGGCAAAAATCTAATTTAGGCAGTACAGACGGCTGACAAATCCCCCGCGCTCATTGATTTGGGCGCGGGGGTTTTGTT
>JAPYQX010000344.1 GCA_029937135.1 Nitrospinota bacterium | reverse complement strand
GGGACATTTAAATTTGTCTTCGTTGGCGAGCCACTTGGGCGTGCAGCCCAGGTGGGTGCATATCGCGCTCAGCGCGTAGAACCCCCGCTCCTCGCGGATGATCCAGACGCGGTGGGAGATCACGAAGCGCGTATCCACGGTGCCGGGGGCAAAGTCGCCGGGCTTTCCGGCCTTAAAGGCGGTCGCCGGCTCGAACAGTACCCTGGGAAACATGAATCGGAGGAATCCCAAAAGGCCAACGGCCAGGCTTCCAAGGATGCCGACCCACCCCGAATAATTCATGAAGCGGCGTCGGTCCATGAAGGAAGAAGCGCTTTGGACCTCCGCCTCGTATTCGGCGGGGAATTTCAATTCGGGGGATTTTAGGCTACTGCTCATCCTTCCTCCAAACATCGGCCCGCCGTCCTGACGGTGACAAATCCCTGTCGGCGGCAATTCGCACACAGAAAACACCCGGCCAAGCGCCCGGAGACCCACAGGAACCAGTCGCTATTCCGGCTAGGTAATTTAACAGTTTTGGCCTTCGGTTTGCTACCTCGGACGGTGTGATTGCGGCTCTTTTCAAAGCTTTCCAGATTAATTACGGGGCTAACGCCCGCCTGTCAAGGCCGCTTGGCCATCCGGCCGAAATGATTCGAAACGGCCTCGGCGATTTGGTCCGCCACCTCGCCCAGCAACCCCTTGAGGTTCTCCGCCATGGCGTTCACGAAACCGTGCGGAGGCTGGGTCAGGGCCCGGGTGCGGCGCGAAATGCGCCGCTGGAGGAGCACCTTCCCCGACCGCCGGTGGATCAGGGTAAATTCTATCTGGGCGTCGGCGTAATAGGATTTAGAGACGTTATCTTCCTCAAACCGCTTGATCCGGCCGCGGACGAGGTAATCCGACGGCGCCCCGCTGGCCGAGCGGACAACCTCGCGGAAGCGCCCGGTGGCCAGAAGGTGATCGAGCATCCGGTCGGTGACAATCTCATCGGGCCGCGCGCCCCAGCGCTGATAGGGATAGAAATCGACCTGGTAGGGCACCCTTCGGAACACGATTTTTTCAGTCCGGTAAACCGAGTCCGAACGAAAATTATCGACCCCCACCGTCACCGGAGCGGACCGCGCGCCCTTCTTCACAGGCTTGAGGGAGTAGTCGATGACAAAGTAGCGCGTCTCCGACGCCTTCTCGACCCCCACCCCGCACCCGCCCAGCGGGACCACTACCGCCAGCAGCAGCGCCGCCCAGTAATTTCCGATCCGGGAGCGCCGGATTCCGCCCGCTTCTTTCAACATATGACGACCCTCATCACTTGAAGGTCCTTGGAGCGGCCGGCGCGCTCAAAATGATCGACGAGGGCCGGTCCTTGATCGTGGCCGTGAACTCGCTCAGGTTGCTGGCCGTCTCGCGCAGGTCCGTAGTCATGATCTGAATGTCCTCGCGGTGGCTCGCCACCGTATCGTCAAGCTGGGTGAGAAGCGAGCGCGCCCGGCCCATGGCGAGCCGAAACTCCTCGGCCGCCCCCTTGAGCCGCTCGCCGTCCTCGCCCCCCGAAATTTGAAGGAGAATCGTGTTCAACCGCTTCGAGAGCGAACCGAAATTCAGGATGATTCCCCTGAGCTCGTTTTGGTTCGTCACAAGGAAACCGTCCACACGGAGAGCGACACCCTCGACGGCGCGAAGGGTATTGTCCAGGCTGGCGCCACCCTGGCGGAGGGTCGCTTTCGCCTGATCCCCCACCCCGCCGATTGCGCCGCGTACGGCGCTCCCCGCCGCCACGATCTCTTTTTGAAGCTCCTCGCGGACGATACGAATCTCGTTCTTGAGCGCCCCAGTCAACTCACCCACCCCGCTGATTTCGCCGCGCACGGCGCTCCCCGATGCGGCGATCTCTTTTTGAAGCTCCTCGCGGACAATACGAATCTCGTTCTTGAGCGCCCCCGCCAGATCGCCCACGGCCCGCTCGCCCGAGGCGAACACCTTCTCAAGGCTCTCACCCACCCTGTCGAAGCGGACCAGCAGCTGCTCGGCCGCGCCGAGGCTGTGCTTGAGCTCGGTCACGAAACCGGACGATTCGCCCATCAGCTTTGTGAAGGAGTCCGCTGTCCGGTCCACCCGGGCCAGCGACTTGCGAACCGCCTGGAGGGCGAGCTCAAACTCCTTGACGGCGGGCCCGATATTTTTCTCGAGGCGATCAGCCGCCTTTCCCAGCGAAGCGAGAAACCGCGTGATGGTCCGCTCATTGTTCTCGCTCAGAATGTTCTCCACCCGGGCCGCCGCCCGGCTGGTCGCCCCCAGAATCGTATCCACCTTCAAGCGCGCGCTCCGGACAAGCTTTTGGATGTCGGTAAAAACCAGTTGGGCCGTCTCGTCGAGCCCCTCGAGAACCTTGTTCATCCGGGAGGCCACCCCCTGCGCCTCGTTGATCACGTCCTGAAAACTCGCCGCCTCCTGGCCCCGGAGGACGGAGCCGGGCTTGACCAGCGGAGCGTCCGGCGAGCCCAGCGTGATCGAAAGATACATCGACCCCGTGACCCCGACCGATGTCACCAACACCTTCGAGTCCCGCCGAATCGGCGTTCCCGAATTGACGGTAATAACGGCCTCGGCCATCCGCGCGTCCCGCGCCGATATGCCCACGCTCTCGACGCGCCCGACCTTGAGCCCCCCGAGACGCACGATGCTTCCGTTCTCAAGGCCGGCCACGGTCTTGAACAGTATGCTGTAAGTATCCTGGGTCCCGCCCAGACCCAACCCCACCAGCGAGACGATGAACAAGGAGAGGATTCCCAGACCGGCGGCGACGAATATGCCCACCTTTACTTGATTACCCGTATTTTTTCCCGGCATTCTTAGTGCTCCTTGCCTCCCCCCGCGGTGAGGTAGTCGAGGTATTCGTGCGGATCGATCTTCTCGTCGGCCGCGTGTCGCTGGAAGAACTGCTGCACCTTGGGATGATCCATCTTCATGACCTCATCCAGGGGCCCTATCGCTGTCGGCTCCCCCTGAAAGAGCATAATCACGCGGTCGGCGATTTTCTTGACGGATTCCATCTCGTGGGTGACGACTACTATCGTCATCCCGAAGGTGTCCCTCAGCTTGAGGATCAGGTCGTCGAGACCAGCCCCCGCAATCGGGTCCAGGCCCGCCGAGGGTTCGTCGAAGAACAATACCTCAGGGTCCATCGAAATGGCCCGGGCGAGACCGGCCCGCTTTTTCATTCCGCCCGAGAGCTGGTCAGGCTTGAGATCCTCGAAACCGGCCAGATC
>JAPYQX010000343.1 GCA_029937135.1 Nitrospinota bacterium | reverse complement strand
CGCTTTTTGGGGTGATAAGCCATTCCGAAGTCTTTACATTAGAGATAAGGGAATCCCGCGCCCTTGGGGGGCGCTGGGGTTCCAAGTGTATTAAAATATCGATGAATTGATCTACTGCCTGATGCCTTTTTTACTTTGCCAGGTGAACAAATCATTTGCTTTCGGATGATACATGTTGATGCATGCGTTGGGTGGATTTGATGGTTCCCATGGGAGGATGGCGGTCCCCGCCGAGTTGATTTTTTTTCGCTGCGTCTTTAGTATCACCGGCGCATCTTCCGGTGAACTGCTAAATTCGGGAAAGGCAAAAGTTTAGATGTGTTTGCCGGGTAGAATTTCTTGAAAGGGTGTTTGAGGGGCGCAAGGATTTGGGAATGCGTTCTTTTTTTTTAGGACTTTTAAACTTTTTTCTATTTCGAGTGGCGGTGCCCTGATGCCGCTATGGCGCTGATCAATCAGCGTTCAATCACAAACAGGCAAGCCCATTATTAAAAGCATGTAAGGGAGATATCCCTTAAGGAGGGTATTATGAGCCGACCGAAAATTACGATTGTCGGTGCGGGTAATGTGGGGGCCACCGCTGCGCACTGGGCGGCGGCGCGCGAACTCGGGGACATCGTCCTTCTCGATATCATCGAAGGTGTTCCCCAGGGGAAGGCCCTGGATCTTTACGAAGCGGCCCCGGTCGAGGGGTTCGATTGCCGCATAACGGGTTCCAACGATTACGACGACACGAAAGATTCGGATATCGTCGTTATTACCGCCGGTATCGCCCGGAAGCCGGGGATGAGCCGGGACGACCTGATATTGACGAATGCGGGAATTGTCGGTTCCGTCACCGATGAAATCGTGTCGAGGTCCCCGAACTGCATCTTGATTGTCGTCTCCAACCCGCTGGATGTCATGGTGACGAAGGCTCACATGCAGTGCAATTTCCCCCGCGAGCGAATCATGGGAATGGCGGGCGTTCTCGACAGCGCTCGTTTCCGCGCATTTATATCGATGGAACTCAATGTTTCGGTCGAAGACATCAGCGCGACAGTGCTGGGCGGGCACGGGGACAGCATGGTTCCTCTTCCGCGCTATAGCACCGTGTCCGGGATACCGATTACGGCGCTTATGAAACCCGAACGAATTGAAGAGTTGGTTCAACGCACTCGGGATGGCGGTGCCGAGATCGTGAATTACCTGAAAACGGGAAGCGCCTTCTATGCGCCGGGAGCTGCAATCGTCCAGATGATTGAGTCGATTTTGAAGGATAAAAAACGAATCCTCCCCTGTGCGGTCTTGCTTCAAGGCGAGTACGGCCATGATGGAATATTCATGGGCGTTCCGGTGAAACTGGGCGCCGGCGGAGTGGAAGAGGTGCTTGAGTTGGAACTTGCCGCCGAGGAAAAATCCGCATTCGACGAATCGGCGAATCAAGTGCGTGAGTTGATTAAATCCCTGTCCTAGCCGCAAGGCGGGACTGGAGGGGTCTCCCTTTTCCGCTTGAGGTGGTTGTCGATGCGGGTAATTGATGTTGCCGAAGTCACCGAAAAAATTCGGGATATGTCAATCGAGTCGAACTATAATGTCGATCCCGATTTTTTGGCACGAATCGAATCGGCAAAATCTTCTGAACGCTCCCCCCTGGGTCTCAATATTTTGAATCAGATCAGTGAAAATGCAGCGTTGGCATCCGCCGATAGGGTGCCTTACTGCCAGGATACGGGTTTATCTATTGTGTTCGCCGATGTCGGTCAGGATATCCATTTAACCGGAGGCTCTCTTGAGAGCGCTATTAATGAGGGTGTCCGCCAGGGATACCGCGATGGATATCTCCGCGGGTCGGTGGTGAACGACCCGCTTAGGCGGGAGAATACAAAGGATAACACGCCCGCGGTGATCCACTACCGGCTTGTTCCGGGGGATCGCCTCGTACTTTATTTCGCCGCCAAGGGTACGGGCAGCGAAAATATGAGCATGGCCAGGATGCTCAAGCCCTCCGACGGCCGCGAGGGAATTTTGAGAACGGTTGTCGATCATGTATTCGAATCGGGCGGAAATCCGTGTCCCCCGATTCTTTTGGGCATTGGCTTGGGGGGATCGATCGAGAAAGCGGCCCAGATCTCGAAATGGTCGCTTTTCCGGCCCCTGGGGAGGCCCAGCCCGGATCCGCTGGTTGCCGAGCTCGAACAAGATATCTTGAATGCGGTGAATCGGACCGGGGTGGGACCCATGGGAATGGGAGGCGATACCACCTGTGTCGCGGTGCACATCGAAACGTATCCCTGCCACATCGGGGCGCTTCCTATTTGCATCAATGTTGAATGCCATGCACACCGTCACGCGGAAGTGGAGCTTTGAGCCGGGTGGCTGGCGCCGAGGTTGTCGAAATAGAGCTTCCGCTGAGGGAAGAGGTGATCGCGCGCCTTGAGATGGGCGAAATGTGCCATTTGACGGGGGTGATCTACACGGCCCGGGACGCCGCTCACAAACGAATGGTCGAGGCCTTGGATAGACAAGAACCTCTGCCCTTCGATCTTCGTGGGGAGGTCATATACTACGTTGGGCCGACGCCGCCCAAGCCGGGCGCCGTCATTGGTTCCGCGGGCCCTACGACGAGTGGCCGGATGGATGCCTATACTCCCCGGATTCTCGATGCCGGGCTGAAAGGAATGATAGGAAAGGCGGGCCGAAGCCGCCCGGTTATCGACGCCATCGTAAAACATGGCGCGGTGTATTTCGCCGCTATCGGGGGAACGGCGGCGTTGCTCTCGCGCTCGATTAAAAAAGTGGAGATGGTTGCCTACGAGGATTTGGGGACCGAGGCCATCAGGAAACTCTGGGTGGAGCGGTTTCCCGCCGTCGTGGCCATCGATTGTCATGGAAATAATATTTTCGAAGAGGGTTTCAAGAAATATGCAGCCGAGTAGGAAGCGTCTAAAATCTTATTCCGTCGGATGACTCGGGAGAAATTTGGGTCTTTTCGGGGCATTGGAGAATTTTGATGAATATTCACGAATATCAGGGAAAAGAGCTTTTTAAGAAGTACGGGTTAATGGTCCCGCGGGGCAGGGTGGCAGCTACCGCCGATGAAGCCGAAGAGATTGCCAAGGAACTGGGCGGCGCTGTTGTCGTCAAGGCTCAGATCCATGCGGGCGGGCGCGGCAAGGGAGGCGGTATAAAACTCGCCAAGGATTCGGCCGAGGCCAAAAAAGCGGCTTCGGAAATATTGGGGATGACGCTGGTGACTCACCAGACAGGTCC
>JAPYQX010000342.1 GCA_029937135.1 Nitrospinota bacterium | reverse complement strand
ATATAAACGGCCGCCAGCGAGATCGGCATCCCCTCCCGACGGTCGAGGACCCGGGTGAGATAACAATTGCCCGGATCGTAATACTCCGCGTTCCCGCCCTTGAAGCCCAGCTCTTCGTGAAGGTAATAGGCCGTGTGGCGGACAATATCATCGGGCGCGCTCACGCCCTCCAGCCGGTAGCCGAGCTCCTCGGTCATCTGATCCAACTCCGCGACACAGCGGCCCAGATCCTCGAGCGGATAGCCAAACGAGGCGAGGAGAAATATCCCTTCCTCGAGTGGAGGACCATCCGGGGACGAGACCGCCCATTCCGAAAACGAGTGTTCGAGGCGTGTATGATGAAAATCCACGAGGGCGGGCGGGACGGATACCCTGCGGCCCTCGGTTCGAGTAAGCCGCTCCAGGATACGCTCCAGATCCTCATCGGCCATCGAGGAAATCTGCCGGTCCAGCGCCTCAAAAGTGGCCGGCCGATCATCCTCCAGCAGCGTGCAAATTGCATCGAGCTGCGTTTCGCTCAAATTCACGGCGCTTCTCCCCATGCCCCCCCGGGACAATGAACACTCGGTAGCTACCCGATTTCCCCATGTTATTCTCCCGCTGAGAATAGCTCAATCCCCTCCCTCGGCTCCCCCACCCCAATTCACTCTCTATAATTCCCTATTTTATTTGAGGCCATGACCGCCTCGGCCGCCCTCAAACCGCTCCGCACCGCCCCCTCGCAGGTCGCCGGAAGACCGGTCGCGGTCCAGTCTCCGGCCAGAATCAACCCCGCCACCGGGGTTTCCGCTGCCGGGCGGTGCGCCTGCTCCCCGGCCCCGTTCGCCCAGGTGGCCGCCCTCTCGCGGACAACCAGAACCCGCCGCAGGCCAAAATCCGGCAGGAGCCTCCGCGCCGCCTCGCGTGCCGACTCTTCGATTTCGCTCCTTGGGGCGGACGCGAGAGAATTCGCGCCCCCACACAAAAAAGCGATCGGCGCATCAGGCTCTTTTTCCCTGAGTCTCAAACTACCAACCTCCGGGCCTCCGATCATCGAGCTAGCGGTCTTCGAGCTAGCGGCTCCGGGGCGGAAGAGCCATTCCCACCGCTCGGCCACCAATGCCTCGTAGGCCGGACCCGGGCAAGGACGGTCCAGCCAGAGGTAGGCGGTGGTAATTGGAGCGGGCCGAAGGCGGCTTAACCCGCGCCAGGGGCTTTTTCCCCCGGCATCCTCCTCCGGCCCAAACACCTCCTCCGGGAGTATCTTGAGAAGTGCCGGCGGGGGAACGGCGGCGATCACCTCGGACCCGCTGATCGATTCGCCGCCCGAAAGAATCACACCGTGAACGGCGCCGCCCTCAATCCGGATACTCCGGACGGGAGCGGCCATCCTCACCTCGCCTCCCGCCCGCCGGATCGCGTCGAGGGCGCGATCCGCCCAAAAAGACCCGAGCGCCTCCGCCGGCGTTCCCAGAGAAGCGCCCGCGGGACCCGGCCCCGAGGATCCCGGTCCGAACGCTTCGCGGATGACCCGCCGCAACAATTCACCGCTCCCTTCCACAGAGGGCATGTTGAGCACCGCCCCCGAAAAAGGCTCCCAGAACCACTCGCGCTCGGAAGCGCCCTGTCCGAGGCGGTCGAGCATTTGCTCGACAGTCTCACCCGCGTTTTTCGGTTTAACAGCGGCCGCTTGAGCACTAGACGCCCCCTCCCTTAACACGCGGCGGAGACCCCGGGCGATGGAAAAGCGCGCGGTGAGGCGAGGGCCGCGCCAGCGGAGAAGCGCCAGCAGCGAGGCCGCGGCGCCCCCCTGAACCGGAAAAGAAAGCCGCTCGCTCCGCACGCCGCCCCGGACCGAGTCATCGGCCAGCCGGTAGGTGAGATCGAGCGAGGGCTCAAAGCGAAGGAAGGGTGATGCGCCGATTCTGCCGAGAAAATCCCGGAGGGCGGGATTCGCCTTCATGAAAAGATGGGGTCCCCAATCCAACTCGCGTCCGGAGCGAGGGTCTAAAAAACTTCGGGCACGTCCGCCGGGCGCTTTCGCCGCTTCGAGCAGGAGAACCGGCCGGCCAGCTTCGACCAGCGTGAGCGCCGCCGAGGCTCCGGCGAAACCGGCTCCAATGACGATGACGGGCAAGCGCGCGCTACGCGAGGAACCTAAGTTCGGGGAGCCCAAGCTCGGGGAGCCCAGGCTCGGCGAGCCCGGGTCCAGGAGACCGCTCACATCCCGATCAGGCAGAGAAGAGCCTCGCGGAGCTTCTCCCCTTTGGAAAGAGAGGCTTTCCAGCCCGGCCCCGGAAAATCGGCCGCCACGATTCTCTCGAGAACCCTGCGGTAGACACGGCCCATGAAACGGGCCGGGAACAGCCGCCTGCGGCTCCCGGCGGGGATGAGCGCATCCGCTTCCCTGAAAAACCCCTCGGCCCGCTCCGCCTCGAACCTCAATAGCGCAACCAGCGCCTCGCTCCGCTCTCCCTTGAGGATAGAGGCCTCCGACACCCCGAAGCGGGTCAAATCCTCAAGCGGCAGATAAATCCGGTTCTCCTCGGCGTCCACCCACAAATCGCGCAGGATGTTCGTGAGTTGTAGCGCAAGGCCCAACGTCCGGCCGTATTCAACGCCAGCGGGAGAACATTCCCCAAATACTTTCAGGCAGGCCAACCCGACGGCGGAGGCGACTTTGTGGCAATACCCCCTGAGTTCATCGAATGACTGGTATCGATTCTGGTCCAGATCCATCGCCACCCCCCGGCAGACATCGAGAAGATCGCCGGTCGAGACTCCGTAGGATTCGACGGCGGATTTCAGCTCGCGGAGAATCGGATGAAGGTGCTCGCGCCCGGCGAGATTGGCCACCGCCTCCTCCCACCTGTTCAGCTGGCGCCGCTTTTCCTCCCGGTCGCCCGGGGTGTCGGCGATGTCGTCCACGGCGCGGCAAAACCCGTAAATCGCCGAAAGAGCGCGGCGGCGGGCGGGAGGCAACGACAAAAACGCGACATAAAAACTCGACCGGCTCGACCGGACAAACCACCGGCAATAATTCCAGTCTCCCCGGGCGGCCGAACCGCCATCGACATGGCGCCCGAGGAAATCCACCGGAAGAAACGCGGCGAGAACGCAGGCCGCCTTGTCGCGGCGGCTCAATCTAGGCGATCCCTTTAAAACGTCATAATTCACACGCTCGACCGACGACTGGGCGGCGGCGACTCCCCGGAATATCGTCCTGAGCTCCCGCCACAGGGAGCCCTTCACCGATTCGAGCATAGGAAGCCCC
>JAPYQX010000020.1 GCA_029937135.1 Nitrospinota bacterium | reverse complement strand
TTCACACGCTTAGCAGGCGTGCGCCTTCAGCCACTCGGCCACCTCTCCGCGTTAATATTTGATTGTATTCGCAGGGGCCGCTCCTCCCGGCGCGGCGCGAACTTCCCGGCCAGACTGGTATGAATGCCGCTCCGTGTCAACGGGGAGCGGCGGGACTTAAAAGCCCTCCGGGAGCCTCGGACACTTCCGGTCTAGCGGTTCCCCCATTTCGGCTCACGCTTTTCGAGGAAGGCGGCGAGGCCTTCCTGGCCGTCTTCGCTGTCCACGAGTTTCTTGAAGAGTAAATCCCCCATCCGGAGGGCGTCGGTATTGCTCAGGTGGGCGGCGCGGATGGTGAAGTCCTTGATGGCCCGGATCGCCAGCGGGGCGTTTTTCATCACCTTCCGGGCGAGGGACTCGGTTTCCTCGAGGATGTCCTTCCCCTCGGGGACGACGTGATTGACGAGCCCGAGCTCGAGGGCCTGTTTCGCGCTCAGGAATTCCCCGGTGAAGAGAATTTCGTAGGCGATGTTCCGCGGAACGAGATTGGCGAGCAGGAACGGGCCGCTGACGGACGAGACCCCGCGCTTCACTTGCGGCCAGCCGATCCTGGCCTCCTCGGAGATGAGGCGGATATCGGTGGAGAGGGCGATGCCCGCCCCGCCGGCCAGGCAGATGCCATTGATGGCGGCGAAACACGGCCTCGGAAGCTCGAGGATGGTCTGATAGAGGTCCGAGACGGGCCGGGCCTCCTGGGTCCGTTCGCCGGCGAAGTAGGTCAAGTCATGGCCGCTCGAGAAGGCCTTGCCCTCGCCGGTGATGATGCAGGCCCAGACGCCGTCGTCCGCCGCCACCTCGTCGAGTATGTCGAACATCAGGCCAACCATTTCCTCGTTGATGGCGTTCATTTTTTCGGGCCGGTTCAGGGTGATGAAGGCCAGCTTGTCCTTGACTTCGTAATTGATAAGAGCCATCTCGATCTTCTCCCGTTATCGGTTGCAGAGCGGCTGGCGGGGCCCGCTTGCACGGCCCCACCCTCTTTAATCTGAGCCGAGGCCCAGCTCCTCGATCATGTCCTGTCTGAGTTTTCGCCGGTTGATCTTGTTGCTTGAATTGAGCGGCATGACCTCGACAAAGCGAATGTGGCGGGGAATCTTAAACCCCGCAATCCCCTCACGGCAATACACGATGAGTTCGCTCTCCGAGAGCGACGCCCCCGTTTTTCTCCGGACGACCGCCACCGGAACCTCGTCGAGCCGATCATCGGGGACGCCGAACACCTCGGCCGCCTCGACGGCGGAATGGCGCCTGAGAAATACGCCCACCTCCTCGGGCGAGACGTTTTCGCCGCCGACGCGGAGCCGCTCCCTCAACCGGCCCAGATAAGTCAGATATCCCTCCCGGTCGAGGAACCCCAGATCCCCCGAATGGTACCATCCACTGGCGTCGAAGGCGGGCCCCGACCCGGGCGGGGGGTTGTGGTATCCCGTCATCATCGCCCATCCGCGGACCATGATCTCGCCCTGCCCGCCGGTCTCCCTGAGCTCGCCGGTGTCCGGGTCCGCGATTTTCACCTCCATCCCTTCGAGGGGCCTGCCCATTTTTCCCCAGCGGATATTGGGCGGGTCGTCCGGGGAAGACAGGCACACCGGGCCGGTCGCCTCGGTGAATCCATAGTTGTTGACATATTGGTGGGGCCCGAGGCGGGACTCGATCAGCTTGAAGACATCGGGGCTCAGGCTCGACGATAGCCCCGTCCGCAAGTGAGAGAGGTCGTAGGCCCCCGGGGCGGTGTCGTACACCTCGAACTGATCCTTGATCAGGGTGGGAAACGAGCGCTCCACCGTGATTCGTTCGCTTGAGAGGGTCTCGAGGGCGCGGCGCGCCTCGAAGCGGCTGTGGGTGAAAAACGGTCCGCCCACGGCGACGGCGAGCCACCAGCCGCTGAACAGGCCGGCGGCGTGACACATGGGCATGGCGGTGTAGAAGCGGTCCGTAGGCCGGAGGCGGAGGCGCTCGGCGAGGACTACCGGTTTCCGCGCGCACGCGGCGTGTTTGAGGAGAACACCCTTGGGGGCCGAAGTGGACCCGCTGGTGTACATCAGGAGGCAGGTGTCTTCGGGCTCGACCCGTCCCTCGGCGGCGGCGAGCGGACCCCCGTCCAGGGCCTTGCCGCCAGCCAGCGCCTCGGCGAACGAAGTCGTGGCCGGGGGCGTGGGGCCGTCCGTGACGATGAGGACCCGCCCCAAGGAGGGAATTTTAGAGGTCGAGCACTGGCCGCCGGGTAGGCTGCGCAGGTCGGGCGCGACTTCGCGCAATAGACCTTGGAAGTCGATGTCGAGGAAACGATCCGGACAAATCAGGACCGAAAGCCCGGAGTGGACGAGCAGGTAGGAAAGTTCTTCGCTCCTGAAGCGGGTATTGATGCAGACGCCGATGGCGCCCACGCGGGAGACAGCGAGAAAAGAGAGGATGAGAGGAGCGCCGTTCGGTAGCCAGAGGCCAACCCGGTCACCCTTTTTCAACCCCATTCGGAGAAGCGATTTTGCCAGCCAGCCGCTTTTCTCCCAGAGCTCCTCGTAGGTGAAGCGCTCGCCGTCGGCAACGAGGGCTGTCTCTCCCGAGACGCGGAAGCGGGTCTCGCGGAAAAACTCGTGAAATGTGCGTTCGGGAGCTGACATGGAAGATTCCCGAAAATATAAAAAAGAGGCTCGCGGCTGTTTTTTCATTTCGCTTTCCCGCGGTGGCGAGAAAAAACCGGAGCCGGACTATTGTTTCGAGGCGTTGGGGTGAACCTCGTCCGGCGGCGCATAGGGCCGCTCTATCTGGTAAATATCGCCGGTGCGGCAATAGTTTGGCCCGCCCAGGCGGCCAACGGGCTGAAGCTTGGCCGGATCGATGTACTTGTTATCCAGCATCAGGTCCTCGCGGATATGCCAGCGCAGGGCGCGGCCGATGACCAGATGGGTTTTCCATTCGTCTCCGTATACGATCATGTCCTCGAACCGGCATTCCATGGCGATAGGGGCGTCCTTGATTCGGGGAGCGTCCACCAGATCGGAGGGAACCGTCTCGATCCCGAGCGCCTCGAACTCGTTTTCGTGAGGCTCGAAGTTCCCCGAACTGTCACTCATTTTCTGTTGCCAACCTTCGACCACGGTATGGATTACATATCCTTTTGTTTCCTGGATGTTCCTGGCGGTGTCCTTCATTTTCTCGTCGCGCTCGCCCGCCGAGATGGAGAAGAGCGGCGGTGCGTGGGAGACGCAGGTGAAAAAGCTGAACGGCGCCAGGTTGGGGACGCCCTCCGCGCTAATGGAGCTGACCCATGCGATGGGTCTCGGAACGACGGAGCCCACGATGAGCCGGTAGGTTTGAAGATGATCCATCTGGTCCGTATCGAATGTCGTGTAGTTCATTTTCCCGCCCGAATGAATGATTTATAATAGGCCGCCGTCGATGGCGTGGTGCGAGCCGGCCTCGCTGATATTTTTTATGTTGCTCAGATAACGCATCATAACATGCATTTTCGCCCGGAGTGTGTGGCTTGGGGCCCTGCGCTGTTTCGCGAAGATGTCGCCGGAGCGGGATTGCGGGTTACAATAAAGAGTGGAATTTTCCAGAACTTTCCGGGTTGCCCTTTTTCAGACCAGGAGAAATCGATATGGAATTCGAGGAAGCCCGGCCGTTTCTGGAGCAAAACCATTGGGGCGTCGTCACCACGTTCCAGCCCGACGGCGCCGCGCACTCGAGCATCATCGTTTGCGGTGCCTATCAGAACCAGGCTGCGTTCGTCATCGTGCGGGGGTGGTCGGTGAAATTGCGGAACCTGCGGCGGGACCCCCGGTGCTCCGTGCTGGCGGTATCGAAGGACTGGCGTGCCTCGGTGGCCGTGGAGGGCGAGGCCCGGCTCTATGATTACGACAACACCGATAGCGAGGAGGTCCGGGTGATGTTCCGCGAGGTGTTCCGCGCCTGCGGGGATAAGGATCATTCCGACTGGGAGGAATACGATCAGGCGATGAAGACTCAGAGAGCCGTGATAGCCCTGGTCCGGCCCGGTAGAGTCTACGGCAGGCTGCCCTAGCGAGCCGGGGAGGGTTTTACGAAATCGACTGCTCCAGCTCCGGCTCTTGAAGCCGGACGGGGCTCAGATCCTGGAGAAGGGGCATCACCTCGCGCCCGAATATTTCCGCTTCCTCGAGGTGGGGCCAGCCGTGCATGATGAACCGCGTCACCCCGATGTCGGCGTACTCGCGGATCTGGGCCGCCACCATTTCCGGTGTGCCCACGAACATCGTCCCCGCGCCCTGCCGAACCCGGTTGACGCCCATGTAGATGGTGTCCGAGACCCATAGGTCCCCCCGCCCGGCCAACTCGTTCACTCGCTGCTGCGTAACCGACTCGCGGCGGGAGGCGGGACCCCAGTTGCCGGTGGTGATGGTTTCGCTTTCGTTGACGATGCGCTCGGCCGCGCGCCTGGCCTCCTCTTTCGTTTCGCGGACGCAGACGAGATGGCGGATGCCGAATTCGAGTTTGCGCTCCCGGCTGTGCTCCTCCGCGAGGGCGCTCACCTCGCGCACATCCTCGGCGACGACCTCGGGCTCGACCGCGTGAAACACATGAACATCGCCCAGCCGGGCGGCGAGCCGCCTGGCTCCCGGGGAGGCGCCGGCGAGGAAAATATCGGGCGGCCTTCGTCCTTCGCGCGGCGGGAACACCTCCGCATCCTCGACCTCATGGAACCGGCCTTTGAAGGTAACGGGGCCGCTCTCCTCCCAAAGGCGTTTTAGTATGTCGAGGAACTCCTCGTTCCGCTCGTAGCGTTCGTCGTGGTCCGCGAAATAGCCGTAGCGCTTCAGATCGACAGAGCTCACCCCGGAGACGACATTCAGGGAGAGGCGGCCGCCCGTCAGCCGGTCGAAGGTGTTGATTTGCTGGGCCGCGAGGGTGGGGCCCACCAGGCCCGGCCGAAAGGCGACGAGGAACTTGATCTTCCGGGTATTCGATGAAATGGCGGAGGATGTGGCCCAAGGGTCCATGCAGTGGGTGCCGGTGGGAACCAGGATATTGACGAAGCCCGCCTCCTCCGCCGCCCGCGCGACGCGGGTGAGATAATCCAGCGTGGCGGGGCGCTCGGGTTCTTCTCGAATCACCTGATGGCCGTCGCCCCCCCGGTAGGAGCAGAGTGCCCAGTTGAGTTCAATCGCCATGTTCACCTCCTTGCCGAGCCAATACCCTACCTCATCTGAGCGTGTTCCGGAAAACGCGGCGACGAGACCGTCTCTTGCTGAGGCTCATGTCTCCGAAAAGACAATAAATGATTCATGATTTTATTCGCTTGGAATAAAGTTCCTCACAGGACCCTTGTCCCCCATTTTTTCATCGCGCTCTCGTTAAGCTCGACGCCGAAGCCGGGTCGGTCGGAGAGAGTGAGCCAGCCCTCCTTGAGTTCGGGTGTGCCCTCGAAGAGCTCGAACCATACCGGGTCGCGCTCGGCGTCGGCGTGGCTCTCGCAGGTGAAGCCCGCAGGGCTCGCGGCAATGCAGTGGGCATGGATCTGAGGGTCGTGGTGAGGGATGAACTGGATGTGGGCCAACTCGGCGGCGGTCATGATTTTTCGGCTTCCGGTGACGCCCTCGAATTTCGTCGCGTCGAACTGGATGTAGTCCACGGATTTATCTTCGATCAAGCGAAGGCACTCGTAGAGGTGGAGTTCGCCGTGCCCGTCGGCGATGGGGATCGGGCACTCGGCCCGAAGCCGGGGGAGGGCGTGTTTCGCCTCGCGCCAGCAGATGGGCTCCTCGACCCAGGCGAGGTCGAAACCGGCCAGATGCTTCACCCCCTCCTTCGCCCGGGCGTAGTCCCAGGCGCCGTTTACGTCCACGGAGAGCAGGCAATCGGGTCCGATAGTCTCGCGGACGGCGGCTACGCGGGCGAGGTCCTCCTCGAGCGTCATCGCGCCGATCTTTATCTTGAAGCCCCGGTGGCCCATGTCATGGTAGCGGCTGATCTCCTCGGTGAGCTCGGAGATGTCCTTGTCCTTGCGGTAGTAGCCCCCCCCGGCGTAGGTGCGCGCGCGGCCATCGAGACCACCCAGGAGTTTGTAGACGGGAAGCCCGGCCGCCTTGCCCATGATGTCCCAAAGGGCGTTGTCGATGGCCGCCGCCGCGGTGACGATATGAGGCCGGGGCCAGCCGTTCTCGTGAGCGGCGCGCCGGTAGGACGCGCCCAGGGTCTTCTCAAGTATCCGCTCGGGGCGGAAGGGGTCCTCGCCCACGATAAGATCGCCGAATCCCCTCCTGAAGAGCTCGGCCGTCTCTTGCACCGGGCCCACGGCGGTTCCAAGCCCTATGCCTGTGACGCCCTCGTCGGTCAATACCTTGATGACCAGCTCGTTCACCGAAAGGACCGGTTTCAGGCTCACCCAGAACTCGCGCTCGGGTTGTGGGGAGGAGAGAAAATAGGCTTCAACGCTCGTAATCTTCATCGCCGTGTCACCCGGCCACGACGGGATTTCGCAAAATTCCGAGTGGTCCCGACTCGATCTCGGCCACGCTTCCCACCTTGAGGAGATGGGCCTCTCCGTCCGGGCGGAAGATGGCGCAACCCTCCGGGGTTCCCGTCGAGACGAGGTCTCCGGGCTCGAGCGTCATCTGCGAAAGATGGGAGATGATATGCGGGATATCGAAAATCATGTTGTTCAGGCTCTGGCGCTGGAGCTCGAAGCCGTCCACCCGGCCGATGATCTCCATCTCTTGCGGGTCGTCGATCTCGTCGGAGGTGACGATCCAGGGCCCGAGGGCGTTGGTCGTGTCGAGGCTTTTGCACAGGAAAAGGCCGCCCCGCTTGTCGTCGTTCTGGATGTCGCGCGCCGTCACGTCGTTATAGAGGGTGTAGCCCATGATAACGTCGAAGGCTCGTTCGCGGGGCACGTTTTTACACCTCTCGCCGATGACCATGACGATTTCGGCCTCGGAGTCGAGCTGGGTTGTGATCTCGGGATAGATGATCGGCTCGTCGGGCCCGATCATGGTCGAGGTAAAACGGGGCGCCAGGGGAATCTGGGCCGGCATCGCGCTGCCCGACTCGTCGAGGTGTTTGTGAAAGTTGCGCCCGGCGTGGATGAACTTTCGCGGCCGGGGGACGGGCGCCCTGAGGCGAACCGAGGAGAAGGGATGAATGTGGGAGGCGTGGCTCCCGCCTTCGGCCTCCTCGGCGAGCTTGCGCGCCCGATCAAGGCCGGCCCTGCCGCTTTCGAGAAACAAAACCATGTCGGGAGGAATGTCGGCCGAGGCGGCGGCGAGATCGAGGGTGCGATCCTCTCCCAGCACGGCCCCTATCGTTTCGCGCGCGCTCCCGCCCTTGGCGATCTCCATCGTGATGAGTTTCATGGCACAAAGCTCCTTATGGGAATGGTTGGATTTTGGTGTTTATTGAATGTCCGGCAATCATAGGAAGGGAAAAATGGGGGGTCAAGGAAGATGGGGCGGATTCTTGCGCCGACTGCGGGGTTTGACTCCCACCTTTTATCGGTGAAAGAGTGGTGGGACATTGGTTTGAATTTCTCAGCCGAAAAATTATTCGCGAAAGGAAGCCTTGGTGTGGAAATAAAATCGACGCTGATGGTTGTCAACGAGGAGGAAGTGGAGCCCAGGGAGGGTGTGACCGCCGGGCAGACGGTCAAGGCGATTGTCGGAAGCGGCGAGCGCCCGGCTGACCGGATTCGCGTCGCGCTGGCGAGCTTCGAGGCGGGCACCCTCGAGCGGCTTCACTGGCATCCGATCGAGGCGTTTTATTTCGTGATTTCGGGCCGGGCCATTGTGCGTGACCTTGAGGGAAACGAGTACGACGCCGGTCCGGGAACTTCTATTTACGCCCCGGCTGGAATCGCTGGCGCCCACGAGTGGGAGGTCAGGGAGCCGATGCGGCTGCTGAGCGTCCGGAGGTGCACCGATTCCGCTAAAAAGATGCAGTTCACGGTCGAAAAGGACACCAAGCGCTCCTACATCGATCTCGACGAGTTGATCCGGCGCGAAGGGGTGAGCTTCGAGTCTCATTACTAGAAGGCCGCCCGTATCGACGGGGAGCGATCAGGCCCCCTGGTCCAGGACCTCGTAAACTTCGGGGTTGACCACGGTGGAAGGCCGCCGGCCCTTGAAGAAGTCGAGAACGCATTTCGTCGAGTGAACGAGGGTGTTGCGGATCGCGTCCTCCCCCCGGCCGCCCAGGTGTGGAGTGAGAACCACGTTCTCCAGGGTGAAAATGGGATGGTTGAAGTCGGGCGGTTCCTCGGGATAAACATCGATTCCCGCCCCCCGGATCGTCCCCTCCTGAAGGGCTTCGGCCAGCGCGTCGAGGTCCACCACCGGCCCGCGCGAGATGTTGAACAGGTAGGCGTCGATTTTCATTTTCTTCAAAAAGTCCCCGTTTATAATCCGAGTGGTCTCGGGGGTGAGGGGCACATGACAGGTCAGGTAGTCCGACTCGCGGGCCAGTTCATCAAGCGAGACGAAGCGCACGCCGAGCCTGTCCGCCGTTTCGCGGTCCTCCACGATGTCGTTGGCGATCACTTTCATGTCGAAGGCGCCCGCCCGCTTCGCCACCTCCTTGCCGATATTGCCGAATCCGAGGATGCCAAGCGTCATTCCGTTGAGCGGGCGAAGGGCGGGCTGAATCTCCCGCCAGAGGCCGCGGCGGATGTTCTGGTCCAGCCAGCTGATGCGACGGCAGATGCCGATCATGTGGCCGAAAAAATGCTCCGCCACCGAGGCGGAGTTCTGCCCGGCGGCGTTCGTCACCACGATGCCCCTCTGAGTGGCGGCGGGTACCTCGATGTTGTTATAGCCCACCCCGGCGCGGGCGATTATCTGGACGTTGGGGGCCTTCTCGATGACCCCGGCGGTATAGGGCTCGGCCCCGGCGATGACGGCTGTCACCCCGGAGATGGCCTCGATCACGTCCTCCTCGGGCATGTTTCCCCGGCACTCGTCCAGGCGTACTTCAAGACCCTCGTCCACGAGTGGCTGAAAAATCTCCATGGGGTCCTCGAAATTCAGGATGAACGGCGTTCCCACCCAGACAATGCCCTTCGCCATCGTGTTGTTCCTCTCCGCGCCGAGGCGCATGAAAATTTGATTATCAAGCGAGTATGAAAATCGCCGCCGGGAATAACTCTCTCTAAGCGAAAGGCCCGAAATGGGAGTAGGCCATCTCCTCGCAGGTGATGAACTCGAGCAGCGCCGCCTTGCCCTCCTCGTTTTGCCGCTTCGCCCGGAGGAAGGCCGCGCCGATCTCGCCGGGGTCCTCGACCCGCTCCGCCCAGCCGCCCAGCGCGCGGGCGATGTCCGCGTATTCGCCCCCGACATCGCGGGTCCCGAACTGGGAGTGTGAAACCTTCATATGGTTGGTCTCCACCGCCATTGTGGAGTTTTTCAGGACCACCGTGCAGATCGGTAGATTGGCCCGGACAGCGGTTTCGAAATCCATGCCGGTCATCCCGAAGGCGGCGTCGCCCATGAAGTTCACGCAAAATTTCTCGGGCGCCGCCAGCTTCGCGCCCATCACGAGACCGAGGCCGGTGCCCAGTTGGTGGGATTTTCCCCACCCGAGATAGGTTCGCGGACCGTCGGTCTGGTAAAAAGGCATCACTTCGTAGCGGGGGTTGCCCGAGTCGTGGGTGACGACCGCTTCCGAGGGGTCAACGGCCTGCATGAGTTCCCATACCACCCGGTAGGGGTTGATCGGGGTCTCGCCGGAGGTCAGATTCGGCATCCATTCCCCGAACCACTCATCTTTCCTCCTGGCGATCTCGACCGCAATGCCTTCCCACCCGGCGCGGGGCTTTCCGCCGAGCAGGTCGCGGCAGCACTCAATAAACTGGCGCAGCACAAGCCGTGCGTCGCCCAGGATCGGATGGTCCGCCGCATAGGTCTTGTGAATATCCACGGGGTCATTTGTCGTGTGGATGAGGATCTTTCCTTTCGGGATAGGAGTCATCAGGCCGTGATCGGTCAGGCTCGAGCCCACGGCGAATACCAGGTCCGCATCCTTGAGAAAGTAATAGGCGGGGCCGGCCATGACGTTTGAGCCGATGCCGAGAGAGAGCGGGTGTTTTTTCTCCGAAATCGCGCTCTTGCCCTCCATCGTGGTCATGACCGGCGCCTGTAAAAGCTCGGCCAGCTTCCCGAGTTCCCCGGTTCCCTCGGCATAGAGCACCCCCGCCCCCGCGAAGATAACGGGCCGCTCAGCGTCAAGGAGCGCCCGCGCCGCCGCCTCGATGGCCGCAGGGTCGCCCTGGGCCCGCGCCGTCTTGGCCGGCGCATAGTCATCGAGAAGGTTGTCTTCGATTTCGCTCCGCGCCACGTCCCCCGGAAGCTCCACCAGGACCGGCCCCGGCCGGCCATTTTTGAGCGCCGCGAAAGCCCGCCGCATGGTGTCGGCAACGCCCTTGGGCGTATTTATCTGCTCGGCGAACTTGGTCACGGTTTCGTAGGAGCGCACGGAGCTGAACAGCGGGAAAACGCCGTCGCGGTTGCGCGGATGGCCCATCGGCAGGAACAGGACAGGTGTCGAGTCCGAAAAGGCGGTCGAGATTCCCGGGTAGGCGTTCTCGGCGCCGGGGCCGTGCTGCATCGCGAAAACCGAGGGCGAGCGCCCGTTCCGGACCCGCGCGAAGCCATCGGCGATACCGACGCCCACCCTTTCCTGGCGGCAAACAATGGGCTGGATGCCCACTTTCGCCGCTGCCTCGATCAGGGGGGTGGACGGGTAGCAGTTCAGGTATTCGACTCCCTCGCGCTTGAGTATTTCGGCGACGGCATCGGCGACGAGCATACGGATCTCCTATGAGTGTCTGGAAATGGCGGTATTCGGGCGCTCCGGGGTATTCGTCCTGGCACGAATTCATTGATATATGGCGAGAAGCCACCCGGACTTTTTTCTTTTTAGTTTACGGTAGTAGCAGGCGCGGGGCCAATCGCGGAGCCAATCGCGGAGGGCGAAAAATTTGATCCCGGATTATACGGAACCTGGCTATGAAAATAGGACGAAACGCCGAATGCGCCCATTCCCGCACGATGCGGAACGTCTCCGGGTCAATCCGGGTATCGGACCACTCGAAAGATCATCCCCCATTCCTCGCCATGAGGCCTCCCTGGTAGGCCTCGATTGGCTGGGGAGGGGAATGAAACTTGCGGACCTTGGAGTGGCTCAGCCCCATCGCGGTGAATGACTCCGCCATCTTGACGGCGGCGACGACGGGGTCGATCACGGGCACGCCGGAGGCCTCCGTCAACTCGCGGTCGTAGTCGCAAAGGCCCGCGCAGGCGAGGATGATGACCTCGGCCTGATCCTCCTCGACAATCTTCTTGACCTGGGCGGTGAGGTCCCTCAGCGTGCGCTCCCGGTCGGTGGCCGCCTCCTCGACGTTGGTGTTGATGGCGCGGACGGAGGCGCACTTGGCGTCGAATCCGTAGAGGCGAATAAGGTCCTGCTGGTAGGGGATGAACTGCTCGAGCATGGTCAGGGTTGAAAAGCGGTGCCCGAGCAGGCAGGCCATCGCCATGCTGGCCTCGGAGATTGAGCACACGGGGATTTCGAGTATCTCCTTGAGCGCGTAAACGCCCACGTTGCCGAACCCGGCGAGGACAACGGCGTCCGGCTGTTCTGTGCGGACGCACTCGCGGACGGCTTCGATCATGTGGGGGGCGCTCATGTAGTCCCCGTAGGCGCTGTCGATGTTCCGGGTGCCCCCCGGCGAGGTCACCACGATGAACTCGGTTGTGGGAAGGGCGCAGCGCCGGGCCGAGGTCATGATCACCCCGGTCACGATCTCGGATGTGTTTGGATTGGCAACCAGAATTTTCATGAGACTTCCCTCTTGCAATGGGTTTTGATTGAAATTGGAAAAACAGCCGAAATCCCGGCCGGCTCGCAATGTGTGAACGATATTCGCATCATAGGCGATTGAGGTTCATGGCGTCTTCTCTGGTGGCATCCCGCCCCTGCGGGGGGCGTCACTGCGGGCCGCAGGGTAGGGGGGGCGGCTCTGGTTTACACGGAATCAGGGCCGGGTTTCCCGCGCGAGATCCTCAAAACCCCCAAAATTTGCCTATACTATGGTTTCAGGAATTCAACCAAAATCGAAGGGCCGGAATTGTCCGGGACAGCCCCCGGCCGGGAGAGACGAGCATGAAAGCGGTTCGCGTGCACCGGTGGGGCTTTTCGGAGCTCATGCGGGTGGATGATGTGGCGGACCCCTCGCCCGGGCCCGGTGAAATTCTCATCAAGGCCGCCGCCGCTGGGGTGAACCCGGTGGATGTCCTCATCCGCCTCGGGGAGAGGGCCGACCAAAAGGATTCGGACCTTCCCTATATTCCGGGGCACAACACGGCAGGCGAGGTCGCCGTCCTCGGCGAGGGGGTGGAGGGCTTCTGCGTGGGCCAGCGCGTATTCGGTCTCGCCTTTGAAAGCTATGCCGGGCTTGTCCGGCTCAAGGCGGGTTACGCCGCCGAGCTTCCCGAAACTTACAGCTATGACGAGGGCGCGGGGATCACCTCGCCGTTTTTCACGGCCTGGAATGCCCTGGTATTCAAGGCGGCCGCGGGGCCGGGCGAGAGTGTCCTCGTTCACGGCGGGGCCGGCGGCGTTGGTATGGCCGCGATTCAGCTGGCGAAACGGCTGGGGTGCCGCGTTTTCACAACGGTGAGTTCCGGGAAAAAGGCCGCGTTTTGCCGGAGCCTGGGCGCCGACGAAACGATTAACTACCGGGAGGAGGATTTCCCGGAGCGGTGCCTGGAGCTCACCGGCGGCAAGGGGGTGGATGTCATCGTGGACGGCTCCGCCGCCGATAACTTTGATCGGGATCTGGACGCCATCGCGGTGCGCGGGCGCATCGTCGTGCTGGGGGTCGGCATCGGAAAAACCCCGCGGACGGAGTTTCGGGTCCCGGCGCTGATGGGCAAGGACGCTTCGGTGCACGGGATGATGTTCGCCAACCTGTTCGAGAGGGTGCCCGAGTTGATCCGGCTTTTCGCGCCACTGCTGCGCGAGGGGAAATTCAAGATCAATGTGGACCACGTTTTTTCCATGGAAGAGGCGAACGAGGCGCACGAAGCGGTGGTGGGCGGGCAGGTGCTCGGAAAAGTAATTATGAAAATTTGACGCTACTTACCAGATACGGCCTGATAAAAAAGGGGAGGGGATTACAATGACCAAGGGACTCATGAGTGTGGACTGGGAGCAGCGGATCGATTTTCCGCGCATGAGGCGCGAGCGTCTTCAAAAGGCGAAAGACGCCCTGGCCGCCTCGGATGTTGATGTGCTCTTCGTTTTCGCCACCGAAGACTCCCGCTATCTGACCAGCGCGCGGAGCCACCTCGGCCCGACCTACTCGAACAAACTGACGACAGTCCTGGCGGAGGGGCACGAGCCCATCCTCTTCACGATGGACGATGTATATTGCCGCGAGGCGATGACCTGGCTGGACCCCGATCAGATTCAGGAGCGGGCAATACTGAACGAGCCCGCGGGGGTGCGGAAATGGGTGGACCTGCTCATCGGGCTCATCGGCAATCTCGACGATAAAACCGTGGGCATCGACGTATGGGACCCGCTCATGGAGGAGTGTCTCAAGGAGGCGTTGCCCAAGACCCGATTCGTCAACGGCTATGAAGTTCTCAGCAAGGCGAAGATCATCAAGACCGAGGACGAGATCGCTTGCCTGAAGGTCGCCACGGTCATGACCGAGGCCGCCATGGACGCCGCCCAGGATATCCTCAAGCCCGGTGTTCGTGAGTGTGAAGTCCTCGCGGCGGCGTGGCAAAAAATGACCGCCATGGGAAGCGAGTGGACCCAGTGCGCGAACATTGTCTGCTCGGGCCCCTACACCGCTCCCTACCGCCGCTTCACCTCCGACCGGTATATCCGCCGGGGGGATCCCGTCATCATCGACATCGGAGCCTGCTTCAACGGCTACTGGGGCGACTTCACGCGCACCGTCATCTGCGGAGACATCAGGCCGACGGACGAGCAGATCGAGTGGCACATGAAGAGCTACAACGCGGTCTGGAGCGCCTGCGCCGCCGCCCGGCCCGGCAATACCACCCTCGATGTTTATCAGGCCGCCGAGCCCTACGTTTTGAACAGCCTGGGCCACGGCTCGGGGACGAACCCCTGGGAGCCCCCCTACTTCAGCCGGACGGTCTACGACGCCCCCAAGCCCCTTGAGGTGGGGATGACCTTCAACCTCGAGCCCTACGCGGGCAAGAAAGGCGTCGGCGGGTTCCGGCTCGAGAACAACCTCGTCGTCACCGAGGAGGGCCCGGACGTTTACACCCCCTATCCCTACGACGCACGGCTCGTCACCGACGTACATCCGATGGACACCTCGACGGGCCGGATGTAGCAGCGGGATTCAAACCGGGGCAAACGCTGATATAGAAAGGAGAGGCGCGAATGGTCGTCAAGGCGATACGAAATAAAACGTGGCTTGCATATTTTCCCGAGGACTATAGATGGTCCTACAACATCATGGCCGCCATGGCCGGTGCATCCTCGGGCGCGTCGGACATAGGCGAGATCGATCAAATTTGCCGCCGCCTCGCCCGGCGGGTCGGCGACGATAAGCTCTGGTTCCGCGAATGGTGCCGCTGGGCGGACCGTCTTCGCAAAAACGGGATGGCCGAGGAGCGGCGGGGTCACACCCTTTCCGCTGCCGCCTCTCACCGGCGCGCCTCAAACTATTACCAGATGGCCGACCGCTTCCGCTTTCCCAAGGACAAGGCGGCGCTCGACGCTTATCGTCTCTCGATCGATTCTTTTAAGCGCTTTGCCCGTCTGACCGAGCGGCCCCGGATCGAGCCGGTGGACATTCCCTTCGAGGGGCGGAAAAAACTCGCCGCTTATTTCACACCCGCCGAAAACACCCGGAAGGCGAAGCCTCCCTGTGTTGTTCTTTATAACGGCTTCGACGGAACCAAGGAGATGAGCCTGAACTGGGCGGCGGACGCCTTTACCCGGCGCGGAATGAGCTGCCTCATCGTAGACAGCCCGGGCGTCGGGGAGTCCATTCGTTTTCGGAAAATTCACCTGCGCCATGACTATGAGGTCGCGGGCGCGGCTGCCCTCGACTATCTCGAAAAGCGGAAGGATGTGAACGCCCGGCGGGCCGCCATCGTTGCGCCGAGCCTGGGGGGGTATTATGCGCCGAGGACGGCCAGCATGGAGCCTCGCTTCAAGGCCTGCGTCGCCTGGGGGGCGATCTGGGATTATCACGCCACCTGGAGCCGGCGCATCAAGGCTTCGTTTCGCTCCCAGCTTCCTGTGCCGGGCCATCACCTCACCTGGAGCTTCAACGTGAAGACGCTCGATGAGGCGCTCAAAAAACTGGAAGGTTTCCGCCTCGACGGCGTGGTCCAGAAGATGAAGTGCCCGTTTCTCCTCGTCCACGGAGTCGATGATCAGCAGATACCCATGAAGGACGCGCGCGCGCTGTTCCGGGCCGTGGGCTCGAAGGACAAGACGATGAAGGTCTTCACCGGCCTCGACGGGGGCGCGCAGCACTGCCACCTCGACTACATCTCCCCCGTGGTTCATTACATCGGGGACTGGCTCAAGGAAAAGTTAAAGGCCTGAGCGGTTTTTTTCGCCGGCATGTATTCTTGAGCGAGTGCCTCGGCGGTGGGGTGTGGATACTGGAGAAGGAGTTTTAGGGGAAATTATCCGAAAAATTAATTCGTTCTAATCTTGAACAGGGCGGATTTTTATATCTTTCGCATAAGGAGATCAGGTCTTGAGCGATTCCGGAAATAATCAAGTGGATGTGTTGGTGATCGGCGCCGGGAACGCGGCGATAACGGCGGCGCTCTCGGCGCATGCCGAAGGCGCGAGCGTGGCGGTCCTCGAAAAATCCGGCAAGGATCTGCGCGGCGGAAACACGCGGTTCACGGGTGGGGTTTTTCGCCACACCTATCAAAATGTGGATGACCTCCTGCCCATCATCAAGGATAATGACTCGCCCGGGGATGTCATCGTCGATCCTTATACGGCGGATGATTATTACGCCGACATGGCGCGGGTGACGGGCGGCCGCTCCGACCCGGCCCTGACGAAGGTGATGGTCGAGCGCTCCTACGAGACGGTGTGCTGGATGGCGGGGCTCGGGGTGCCCTTCGAGTTTAGCCGGGCGGTGGGCGGCGTCGCCACGGCCGACGGCAAAAAGACCCAGCTCGCCCCGGGGGGCGCCATTCGCAGCCTCCACGAAGGCGTGGGGCTGTCCGCCAATCTTTTCAGGCTCCTTGATGAGGCCAAAATCCCCGTCTTTTATGAGACTCCGGCCCACCGGATAGTGACCGCTCCAAGCGGCGAGGTTACGGGGGTGGAGGTTCGCGGCCCGGAAGGGGGCCGGACGATTGATTGCCGGGCGGTGGTCCTGGGCAGCGGAGGCTTTCAGGCGAGTCCGAACATGCGGACCTCCTATCTGGGGGCGGACTGGAGTCTCGTCAAGGTGCGCGGAACGCGCTTCAACACGGGCGATTTGGCGCGCGCCGCGATGGAGATTGGCGCTCAAAGCTACGGGGAGTGGTCGGGCTGTCACGCGACGCCCATCGACTCCGATGCGCCGACCTATGGCGATCTCAAGCTCACCGACAAGACCAACCGACTGTCTTATCTTTACGGCCTGATGATCAACCTCGACGGCAAGCGCTTTGTCGATGAGGGCGAGGATATGGTGCTCTACACCTACGCCAAGATGGGCCGGAAGATTCTCAAGCAGCGCAACGCGGTCACCTTTCAGGTTTTCGATCAAAAAACCGCCCCCTATCTCGAAACTCGCTACAACACCGGCGTTCCGCAGGAGGCAAATACCATCGAAGAGCTGGCGGAGGAGGTCGATAAAAAATACGGCCATATGGGGTTCGGCAAGGAAGCCTTCATCCAATCCATTCACGACTACAACGCGGCGGTCCAGGCGGGGGAGTTCGACCCGACCCGCAAGGACGGGAAGCACACAAAAGGCGCCCGGCCCGAAAAAACCAACTGGGCCACCTCAATCGATGAGCCGCCGTATCTCGTATACGGCGCGACCGTCGGCATCACATTCACCTTCGGCGGAATCCACGTCAACACGGACGCCGCCGTTGTCGATCATCTGGAGCGGCCCATCCCCGGTCTCTTCGCGACGGGCGAGATCGCGGGCGGATTTTTTTATCAAAACTATCCGGGTGGCGCCGGTCTTGTGCGCGGCGCGGTATTCGGGAAAATTTCGGGCGCCAATGCCGCCTCGGCGGCGAGAGGTGCTTGATCGGCGCTAGACAAATAAACGCCTGGCAGGCTCCGGCAAAAAAATTCATCGAAGTGCGGTAAAGACGGAGAAATTTTTTCCTAGGTTTTCGGAGAGCCTGGCGCCTGTATGATTTTAGCGACAGAGGCAGCGACTTCTTCCGGCGAAATTTCGTCCATGCACTAGTTGTGTCCCCTGTGGCAAGTATCGCGTGTGTAGTAGGGCTGGCACGGGCTGCATTCCAGGGCTGAATAAAACGGGAAGAAGGGGCTCCCCCTGGGCGCGGCGCGTTGTGGTGAGGATGGTCCAAATATGGAAATAGCCGGAACTCCGGCGGCGGCCATGTGCATCGGGCCGCTGTCGTTTCCCAGATAGGCGGCCGAAATCCTTAATATCCCCATAAGCGTGTCCAGGGGAACGGGTGGCCAGAGATAGATAGGTTTGGAGCGGCATTTCTCGCGAATGGCATCGAGGAGGGGTTCTTCCCCGGGACCGGCGTTAACGATGGACCGGATTCCTTTTTCGCTGAGAAGGTCGATGGCTTCGGCGAATTTCTCGGGCGGCCAGCGCCGGAGGGGCCACTTGGCTGCAGGATGGATGAGGACGAAAGGGCCTTCCTCCGGCTTCGCGCCATCCATGGCCAGGCGCTCCTTGGCCGCGTCTTCCATCGCGGTTGAAATGACGGCATCCCATCCATCCCGGAGCCAAGTGGCGCCCAAGGCGGATGTCAACAGAGTCATTTTATCCGCTTGGTGCTCTTCTGGATCGGAATCGACTTCATGCGTATAAAAATGGCGGAAAGAAGCCAACGAAAAGTATCCCAGGGTCACGTTCCGCCTGTGGCCAATTCTCAGAGGCGCCCCGGTTGCCTAGGTGGCGGCCGCGGAATGGAACAATCCAGTGAAATCGATAACCATGTCGTAAGTATTTTTTCGAAGTTCCAAGAGTTTTGAAATCCATGCGAATGCTCCGCCAAGTTTGTTCTTTCCCCCGATAATAAATCCGCAGAAAAGAAAGTGGATTTTCCCGGAATCAGAAAACCCTCTCGC
>JAPYQX010000341.1 GCA_029937135.1 Nitrospinota bacterium | reverse complement strand
CTTCAGTATTCTCTTTCCTATTATGGTGAAATTCGCAAGAGGCTAATGTTTTATGCGGAAGAATTAAGGGAAGAGGATGTTCGAAAAGTGGTATTGGTGGGGACTGGTGAGCTTGCCGAGCTTTTTACGCTGGCTCTGCAGCAAGCGAAAATCGAGATTACGCAGCTTTTTTCAGAAGATGATAATAGCTCTCGCTGGTTTTTGGGTTATCCGGTCGAGCCGCTAAGCGCTCTGAAGACCTTCGATAAAGAATTGTTCGACAAAATTTGCTTGGTGGGACTCAAGGACTTTACATTGGTGCAATCGCGCCTCGGAGAAATTGGGGATTTGAGAGATCGAATAGTGGTTTGCCCGGAATTCTGAACAGATGTATCCCGAGGGAGAGCGCTTCTCTCGATTAATGCCTTGTAATTTAAATGTATCTTGAATTTATCCAGTCACCAAAGGTTGAATCGGCTCTATTATCGATTCTTCCCAACCCATAAAGTCAGGGAATATGAGCGACTTCGAAGCTTCAAGAATTGATCTGAATGGGAAAACCATTCTTGTCACCGGTGGGACCGGCTCATTTGGGAAGCGGTTTATTAGAACCGTATTGGATGCCTATGAGCCGAACAGGCTGATTATTTTTTCCAGAGACGAACTCAAGCAAGTTGAAATGCAACGGGACCTCGAAAAAGAAAAGCGGGATTGCCTGCGGTTTTTTATCGGCGATGTGCGGGATGCCGGCCGGTTGGAAATGGCGATGCGGGAGGTGGATTATGTAATTCACGCCGCCGCTTTAAAACAGGTTCCGGTCGCCGAGTACAATCCGTTTGAATGCATAAATACCAATGTGATTGGCGCCCAAAATGTGGTTTGCGCCGCGCTTCGGACAAATGTGAAGCGCGTGATTGCCTTGTCGAGCGACAAGGCGGTGAGCCCCCTGAATTTATATGGTGCAAGTAAACTTGCGGCTGACAAGATTTTTGTCGCTGCCAACAACCTGAGCGGTTCAATTGGGACCCGGTTTTCTGTCGTTAGGTACGGCAATGTAGTCGGATCCCGGGGGAGTGTGGTTCCATTTTTTAAAAAGTTGATTAAAGAGGGCGGAAAAGAACTTCCCATAACCGACGAGAGAATGACGAGATTTTGGATTACCTTGGAAAGAGGCGTGGACTTTGTTCTTTCTAGTTTGGAGATGATGAATGGTGGCGAGATTTTCATTCCTAAAATACCGAGCATGAAAATTGTTGATTTGGCTCTGGCATTGGCTCCCAAGTTGCCGCACCGCATTGTTGGAATCAGGCCGGGAGAGAAAATTCACGAGATCCTCATCACGGAGGATGATGCCCGGTCCACTTTGGAGCTAGAAGATCGGTACATCATCGAACCCACCAATGCGCCCTGGTCCCGGGATGCTTACCTTGATAAAGGCGCTTCAAGAGTTTCCGAGATGTTTCAATACAGCAGCGATAAGAATAAGGATTGGTTGGATTCAAAGACGATTTTGCAAATGATAAACGAAGGGGCAGAGGCGTTTTAGCCCAGGATTCTAAATGGCACGTCCCCGAATACTCGTCTCCGGCGCGAGCGGCTTGCTCGGCCCTTATCTTATCGAGGCAGCAAAGGAGTGGGGGGATGTTTTTGCGACTTCGCGAACCGGTGGAGATTTTCCCGCCGACCTCCTCGATCAGGACGAAACGAAGAATTTAATCAAGAAATCGGACCCGGATATTTTTATTCATGCCGCGGGCCTGACGGATGTGGATTTATGCGAAAAAGACCCGCACTCGGCACTTGATCTCAATGCAAACGTATCGAAAAATCTTGCTGATTTGCTTTCGTCTGGCATTTGTTTTGTAAGCATTTCAACCGATCAAGTTTACCCCGATAGGCCGGGGCCGCATGCAGAGGATTTGGAAGGCCCGGTGAATGAATACGGCCGGAGTAAACTTACCGGAGAGAAGGCGGTTTTGACTCATCCGGGCGGTCTGGTGTTTCGGACGAATTTTTTCGGGCCCTCGATTACTCCTGGGCGTAGCAGTCTGAGCGATTTTTTTATCGATAATTTTCAGGCAAAGAGAAAAGTAACTCTATTTTCGGACGTTTTTTTTTCTCCACTACATATGAAGACGCTGTGTGATTTGGTTTTTCGTTCGGTTTCCGAAGGGCTGAGGGGTATTTATAACCTGGGCTCTAGGGATGGAACCTCAAAAGCCGAATTTGGACTTTCCATGGCCCGGCACCTAGGGCTTAGTACGGAAAAAGCCATCATGGGAAAAGCGCAGGCACAGCCAGACAGGGCGAAAAGACCCGCCGACATGCGAATGGATATGACTAAACTTGAGACTGCTTTGAAAATGAAAATGCCGACGCTTGAAGAAGAAATTTCCAAACTTTGAAGACTCATATTCATTGTAAAGGTGTTTGATCGTGAACATTCTTGGCGTTGCTTTTCTTTCGGATGCGTCAGCGGTGATCGTCCGGGACGGGAAACTCGTAGCAGGTGTGAGTGAAGAGCGCCTCAACCGAACCAAGTTATGGTACGGGGTGCCGCAGAGGGCTATTAAGGCGGTTCTTGATATCGCGGGGTTGGAACTCAAGGATATCGATCTGGTAGCCACTCATGGAGAAGCCCCATCCGTACCGGATCAGAAACCTTTCGAGGAGAAGGAAAGTCAAATTCGTTCGGCGGATCTACTCGAGGACGTGCGGGATGCGCAACTTGCGCATATTCGTAGCCGGTTTGAGCATGAACGTATGGTCCTGGGAGAGCGGACTCCCGCATTCCTAGCGGAGATTGATTCATTGGGCCTCCCGGTCAAAATTTATCCTCATCATAAAGCCCATGCGGCCGGTGCATATTTCGGGTCGGGTTGGGATGAGTGCTTTGTCTTAACGGCTGATGGTTGGGGAGAAGATGGTTCCGCCACTCTTTGGAAAGCAGATGACGGCGATTTGAAATTTATTTCACGGTCACATACATTCGATTCTCTTGGTTATTTTTACGGCAGTGTGACGAAAGCGCTCGGCTTCATCCCCCACCGCCATGAAGGAAAAGTTCTGGGCCTCGCTGCCTACTGCCAGGATCCACGTTCGTACCCCAAAATTCGGGCAATGATTGGTTATGATCCCCAAAAACAAAGTTTCATTGGCCGAATGGAAAAGGGTCTATACGCCCCGCGCTTTGAGAATCAGCATTTAAAGGAATTCGTCGCTGATTTCACGCGCGAAGATATTTCGTCTTCCACCCAAAGGGCTTTGGAGGAAGTTGTATGTGAACTTGTATCGGCG
>JAPYQX010000340.1:1659-3281 GCA_029937135.1 Nitrospinota bacterium | reverse complement strand
GGAGCCGTCTCCACCTCCGCCGGGTGGATTACCGGAACTATTTCTTCAGGCTCGGTTCTTTTTTTCTCATCAAGCCGCCGGGGGGCGCGCGGGTTCCAGTCGAGGCGGGCTGGCGGCTGCTTATCGCGGCGCTTCTGATCGCCGCCGGGGCGGTGGGATTATATCTCAGGCGCAACCTTGCGGCCGGTGGCCATGCGGCCGGCGTCACCTCGGAAAGCGCACCGGATGCCCTCGCGGGGACCTTCCTACCCGCGAGTGTGATAGGCCTCGCCGCGATTCTGGCCCAGCTGGCCGGTTATTCCTTGCACGCCCATCCGGCCTTCTCGGGCGCCGTATTCGCCGGAGTGTCGGCGGTGGCGGCGTTCCCGGCCAGGAAGCGGAACTGGCGCCTCGCCTTGGGGCGGCTGGCGGTTGGGGCGGCGGCCACGGCCTTCGCGCTGATGGCTGCCGAGGCGGCGCTCATGATCTGGGACCCGCCCATAAGCCGTCCGCGCGTGAGGAGCCAGTCGATGTATTCCCACGAATTCGCCTGGCTGAACCGGCCGGGCGCGCGGGGTTGGTTCGAGGGTATCGGCTACCACATCCGGATCAATAAATTCGGCCACCGGGGGCCCGATCGCTCCCTGGAGAAGCCCGGGGGCGTGTTCCGGATACTGGGCCTGGGTGATTCCTTCGGCTTCGGGTGGGGGGTGGAGGAGGAGCAGACCTTCTTCAGCGTTCTCGAGTCGAGGCTCCGCGCGGAGGGCTACCGGGTCGAGGTCATGAACGCCGCGGTGCCCGCCTGGCACAGCACCCAGATGCTCGCCTATTTGCTCGGGCCCGGTGCCCGCTTCAAGCCTGATTTAGTTGTCACCGAATTTTTTATCGACGATGTGAGCAAACACAGCATGAAAAAACTGTTGAACGGAGAGAAGGCCTCGTGGCTCCGGGAGGAGGAGGAGGCGGCGGTCAGGCGCTTCGAAAAATACTCGTGGTCCCCCCGGCTCTATCACTACTGGTTCAACTACCGGAAAACCCGCCGGGCCGAGAAGGAGCATTTGTTGCGGAATCCATACCCGGATTTCGAGTCCGAGCGAAAAGTCCTTCGGGTGAATTTCGACAACAATAAAGGGGATGTCGCCGACCTCGGGGAGATTGTCGCCGGGTGGAGCCGGGCCCGCGAGAAAATCGGGGTCCCCATCGTCATGACCTATATTCCGGCCGGAGGGTCGCTGGGCTCACCCCGGCATCAGGGCGAGTTCCGGGCGTTTCGGCGCGTCACCCGGGAACAGGAATTTCCGTTCCTCGATGTCGTCGGCCTGTTCGAGAACCATCCCGCGCCCCGGAGTCTCTATCTCCACCCAAGGGACGGGCACATGAGCGCCGAGGGCCACAAGGTGGTGGGCGAGGCCCTGGCGAAATTAATACTCAAGGGCGGCTGGCTGAAGAAGTAACGGGCGTCGGGGCTCCCTAACGGGAGCCACCGTTGGGGAAGCCTCCGAGACGGAAGTCTTCGTAGCGAAAGCTTCAAAGATTCCCGAGGGAGCGCCGGCGGCCCCGCTCTTTTTTCGGCAATTTTCTCGGATTCCCCTTCTTTTTTGTCGTGATCCGGTTCGGGCGCTCTTCTTCATCTTCGGGCTCTC
>JAPYQX010000340.1:0-1559 GCA_029937135.1 Nitrospinota bacterium | reverse complement strand
CCCTTCTTTTTTGTCGTGATCCGGTTCGGGCGCTCTTCTTCATCTTCGGGCTCTCCGCCCGCCATCGTCATGAGAAGGCGGCCCGAGAACTCGCCCGAGCGCACGACGGCGGCGCCCAGCGCACGGGCGGCTTCGCCCAGCGCCCGGTCCGAGGTGACGAGCGTCGCGCCCCGCATTTCCGTCTCCAACATTCTCAGGATCAGATCGTCGGCGATTTCGTTTCGCGAAAAGCGAACGTTGACGCCGTGAACGCGGCCGGCGCGTTCTCGACCGAGCCGCCCCTGGCCGGTGTGGTGTTTTCCGTCGAAAATGACGGTGATTTCGGGTGAAGCCGTGGAGGCGCGCTTGTACTCGCCGAGGAGTTTAAGGAAGGCCTCCCGGCCCTCCTCGAGATCTTTTCGAAGTGTCCGCCCCAGCTCAGGGATGGCGGGGATGACGTTGTAACCGTCGATGAGAAGCTTGATAGGTCACCTCCGGGGGGCTCGGGTATCTGGTTAAATTTATTATATCCAATTGAAAATAAATGGTTTAAATGGATAGGTCAAGCTCCGAGAGTGTTTGGATATGTCAGAAATCCAGGGGGTTTTAGGTAAGAATGCTAAGAACGATGTGAGAGCAGAATGGGCAGAGACCCGGAACGGGTCGATTAAGAGGGGTTATGCTTCGAGCAGGCTCGGTAGTGTCCTTTTTTCGCTCTTTCTCACAAGGGAGCAAGGCCGATCCATTTCCTGGCCTGTTCCATATCCCGAAAGACATGAGGAACCGTCGTAAAGACCTGATTCGCCGCCATTCTCACTAATCCGAAGTTCAATTCCGAGGCGGTAACTAAAGCCACCTTTGGAGATGCATCATTTATGTCTTCTGCACGCGCAATTTGAGTTGCATCAGCGCTTGAGATTTCAAGGCTTGAAACCACCCTAAAATCCCAGAGCCGGTTATAGGGGTGCCTCTTAAAATTCTGATCGTTAATTTCCCTCAAGATGGCGATAATCTCCATGCCCGTAACGGTGCCGCTCCCTTCAACGAAAATCATCTTTTGTGCATCATCGACAGTGTGCTTATGTGGCATTCTCATTTTTCCAATGAAATTGGCAGCAACTTAGTTTAACACAAGACGATACATGCGCTGTCTGGCGGCGCTCCGTGGTCAGGAGAATTCCCAACTTTCCTTCATCTCGGCTCCGCTGGCCGCCAATACGCCGTGGACCGGGCAGCGCCGCCGCCGATCAGCCTTGATTCGCTCGAGCTGCCCGGGGGTGGCGTCGGTGCTGATTTTGATATCGACTTCGATTTCCGTGTAGCGGGGATGGTGGCCCTCCAACCCGGCGATCCCGCGTGGGCTGTAGGTTCCCCGCGCATCCACCTCAAGCGAGTGGATGGTCACCTCCATTCCCTGCGTGATGCGGTAGAGGAGCATGGCGGTCGCCCCGGCGTAGGCGCACATCATCATTTCGGTGGGTGCGGGGCCCTTGGGTTCTCCACCCGCGTAGGCGGGCGAGTCGATGAAGAGGGTTTGCCCGGAGGGTGTCGTAATCCGCGAGCACTCCGCGCCCTCCCAG
>JAPYQX010000339.1 GCA_029937135.1 Nitrospinota bacterium | reverse complement strand
GTCCACCGCTACAAGACGAATCCGAACAACGCCGATACTGACGCGGACGGCCTCTCAGACGGCCTGGAGGTTCGGCGCTACCGCACAGATCCTCTCAACTTCGACACCGACGGCGATCTATTGAGCGACGGGGAGGAGGCGATCTACTTCAAGGTGAGTCCGAACCACCCCGACAGTGATCGGGACGGCTACTCGGACGGCTTCGAGGTCACCCGAGGCACCGACCCGGGCGATCAATGCTCGCGGCCCGTCCGGGGCCCCCGGAAGCCCGGCCCCTGGGCGAAATGCAAACGAAGCCTGACAGGAAAGAGCCGCCGCCAGCGGGCGGTGCGCCGGAGACGTGCCGTGCGGCGCCCCATTCGCCGGGGGGGGACGAGCCCCCTCTTCAACGAGAGCATCACCCGCAACCCTCTAAATCCCTGAATCGAATCCCTGAATCGAAACTCCGAACCGGCGGGAGCCACCACGATCTGAACCCCTGAACCGGCTCGGGGACGCGGCCCGCCCCCGTGGGCGGAGTTACTCGTCCGTCACGCACCCCTCCGAGGCCGAGGAGACGCACCGGGCGTACTTGAAGAGCGTGCCCCGCTTCGCGCGAAGCGGCGGGGCGGTCCACCTGTTTCGTCTCGCCTCGATTTCCTCTTCGCTCAAGTCGAGAGTCATCGTCCGGCTCACGGCGTCGATGGTGATACTGTCGCCGTTCTCGACCAGCGCGAGCAGGCCTCCGGTCTGGGCCTCCGGCGTGACATGGCCGACGACAAAGCCGTGCGTCCCGCCCGAGAAGCGGCCGTCGGTGATGAGGGCGACATCGTTGCCGAGACCCGCGCCGATGATGGCCGAGCTCACGGTGAGCATCTCCCGCATCCCGGGGCCGCCCCTGGGGCCCTCGTAGCGGATGACGATAACGTCTCCCTTTTTGATTTCTTTCTGCTCTAGCCCCTTGAGGGTGTCCTCCTCGGAGTCGTAGACGCGCGCGGGACCCTCGAAGCGCTCGCCCTCCTTGCCGGTGATCTTCGCCACCGCGCCCTCGGGCGATAGATTTCCGTAAAGAATCTGGAGGTGCCCCTTCTCCTTGATCGGGTTCGAAACGGGCGAGATGATTTTCTGTCCTTCCTTGAGGTCCGGCACGGCCTCAAGGTTCTCGGCCAGCGTTTTTCCGGTCACCGTCAGGCAGCTTCCGTCGAGCAGCCCCTCCTTGAGCAGAAGTTTTTGCACACCGGGAACACCGCCGATATTGTGAAGATCCTCCATCACATATTGTCCGCTCGGCTTGAGGTCGGCGAGATAGGGTGTTCGGTCGCTGATTCGCTGAAAGTCGTCGATATCGAGATCGACATCGAGCGTTTTCGCCATCGCGATGAGGTGCATCACCGCGTTGGTCGAGCCTCCCAGCACCATGATGATGGTTATCGCGTTCTCGAACGCCGCCTTCGTCATGATATCGCTCGGCTTGATGTCGTTTTCGAGGAGGTGGTAAATCGCGTCGCCCACGTTCAGGCACTCGTTCCGCTTCTCCTCGCTCATGGCGGGGTTCGACGAGCTGTAGGGAAGACTCATCCCCAGCGTCTCGATGGCCGAGGACATCGTGTTCGCCGTGTACATCCCGCCGCAGGCGCCCCCGCCCGGACAGGCGTGGCGGATAACCGCCTTGAAGCGCTCCTCCTCTATTTTTCCGCTGAAAAGCTCGCCGTAGGCCTGAAAAACGGAGACGACATCGAGTTTTTCCCCGTCCAGGAAGCCCGGGCTGATCGTCCCGCCGTAGACCATCAGGCTGGGGCGGTTGAGCCTGCCCATCGCGATAAGCGAGCCCGGCATATTCTTGTCGCACCCCGGCAGAGTCACCACCGCGTCGTACCACTGAGCGCTCACCACGGTTTCGATCGAATCGGCGATAATCTCCCGCGACTGGAGGGAGTACTTCATCCCCTCGGTGCCCATCGAGATGCCGTCGCTGACACCGATGGTGTTGAAGATGAGGCCGACCATTTTTTTATCGGCGTTGACGCTCTCCTTGACGAGATTCGCCAGATGGTTGAGGTGGATGTTGCACGAGTTTCCCTCCCACCACATGCTGGCGATCCCGACCTGGGGATTGTCCATGTCCTTCTCGTCCAGCCCGGCCCCGTAGAGCATCGCCTGCGACGCCGCCTGCGAGGGCTGCTGGGTCAAGCGCTGGCTGTATCGGTTCAATCCTGATTTCTGCTCCGGCATATTCGTTGCCTCCCGACAAAAATTACCGGCCGCGCCCAATAGTCAACAGGCGAGCCTATCCCCTTGAAACTTGATTTCTGGACAAGAGCGCGCGGCGGCCACCGCCGCCCCCCTTCTTATTTTCAGTCCAAATAATCTTGCTTATTTTCTGTCCAGATAACCCTGAAAAAATTCGCTCAGTGGCGTGCCCCGCCAGTCGAAACCGATTTTCTTCGCGGCCTCGTCGGTCTCATCACCCGACATGCCGCTCTCCTCCGAAAGATGCGCTAGCGAGCAGACCCCGGCTCGCCCCCCGCCTTTTCAGTGAACAAAGACCGAACCGTCGGCCTTTCCCTCCTGAATCGCCTTGCTAACATCGGCCAGGAGGCTATCGGAAAAATCGTCGAGCCCCGCCGGGATGTGAACGTACTTCATGCCGAGTTTTTCGGCCTCCGCCGCCGCTTGGTCGAGGGGAAGCTCGGGCTGATCCTCGCCCGGCTTCCGGAGATTGATAACCGTCTTCACACCCCGCACGGCCATCCCCTTGAGATCTTCCGGGGTCGGCTGGCCGCCGAAGTAAATATTGTCGGATGCTTGCTTGAAGTCCATGAATCTTCCCCGCGGAATCGCCCGTAAGGCTCCCCGCTAGCTCCTTTGAATGATTTCCCGGCAACGTAAGAAAGCGGCCGGGCTAGCTCCTTTGAATGATTTCCCGGTACCGCACAAGGCGGCTGGAGCGTTCCTCGTCGCCCTCCCGGTGATAGATTCCGATCAAGTTGTTGAGCATTCTCTCCACGATCCGCAGGTCCGGCGTCTCGTTCAAAAAACGCGGGTCGAAATGGTAGCCCATCGCGCGTACGATATCGGCGCACTCCTCGGCGGAAACAGCCCTCCCCCCGTTAAAGGGATCCAGATAAATGGACGCTCCGGGCACCTCATACTTCAGGATGAAATGACCGGGCATCCCCACCCCGCGGAAAGGGAGGTCCAGCCGCCTTCCGATCAACATATAAACGGCCGCCAGCGAGATCGGCATCCCCTCCCGACGGTCGAGGACCCGGTTGAGATAACAATTGTCCGGATCGTAATACTC
>JAPYQX010000338.1 GCA_029937135.1 Nitrospinota bacterium | reverse complement strand
CGAGGAACCCTGTGTCCACGAGGATGGGCTCGCCCTCCCCGGGCACGAGAATCCAGAAAAAGTAGGGAACCCGGGTGAGGTGGCCCGGATTGGTTAAATAAAGGAGTGTCGAGACATCTCCCTCCCGCCAGCCCTGGCAAAGCGCGTAAATCGAATAGGTGGTCGAGTCCAATTGCCCCTCCTTCAAGAAAACCACTTAACTTTTTGATATTAAAGATCTTAACCTTTTTATCCCTCCTCCCGCGAGGGATTGTTCCTTGCCCAGCCTGTTCATCTATGTAATTATATTACAAACGTTTGCATGATATCGCCCCTTTATTAGAATGGCGAATTATTTTGGATCCGATATTCATAGCTGTTTTCTTCCCGTTCGCCGTAGCCGTCGCGGTTCCCTACTTCGCCAACCGCTATAGGGCCATTGCGGCCTGGATGGCGATCCTCGCCCCTGCGGTGAGCCTGTGGGCGCTCGTCCTCCTTTATGGGGAATGGTCGGCGGCGGGCCGGGGGGCGCTCCTCTATTCCTTCTCCTGGGTCCCCTCGGCGGGCCTGGACGTATCGTTTCTGGTAGACGGCCTCAGCATCATGTGGGGCTTCCTCGTCGCGGGCGTCGCCTTCCTCATCGTCCTCTATTCGAACTCATATCTCCACGAGCACGAGGACATGGGGCGCTACTACGGCTGGCTCACCGCCTTCATGGGCTCGATGATGGGGGTGGTTTTCGCCGACCATCTGCTCACCCTCTTTATCTTTTGGGAGCTTACCAGCGTTACCTCCTTTTTTCTGATCGGTTTCTGGAGCGATCGAAAGGCCGCTCTCTACGGCTCTCAAAAAGCTCTGCTCATCACCGGGGGTGGCGGGCTGGCGATGCTCGCGGGGTTTCTCCTGCTGGGCCAGGCGACCGGGGAGTGGCACCTCTCAAAGCTCATCGCTATGAGCGGAGTAGCGGGCAAGGTCTCGCTCGCCGCCTTTGTGCTCATCATCCTGGGCGCGGCCACCAAGAGCGCCCAGTGGCCCTTCCACATCTGGTTGCCCAACGCGATGGAGGCTCCCACGCCCATCAGCGCGTTTCTCCACTCGGCCACGATGGTGAAGGCGGGAATATATCTCCTCTCGCGCTTTTATCCCATCCTCGGGGAGCATCCGGCCTGGGGATACGTCGTCATCGGGCTCGGGATGACGACCATGATCGCGGGCGGGCTACTATCGCTACGCGCCTACGACCTCAAGGCGATCTTGGCCTACGGGACGATCAGCCAGCTCGGCCTGATTGTCACCTTCCTGGGCTTCGGGGGCCGGGAGGCCATCATCGGCAGCACCCTCCACCTTTATAACCACGCGGCGGCGAAGGCGGCGATGTTCATGGTCGTGGGAATCATCGACCACGAAACGGGGACGCGCGATATCCGGCTGCTCGGCCATCTGGCCCGGAGAATGCCGCGCGCTCATATTCTCGCCGTGCTGGCGGCGATCAGCCTCATCGGGATTCCACCGATGGGCGGATTCCTCACCAAGGAGATGCTCTACGGCGTGAGCATCCATCCCGGCGGGCCGGGAGAGTGGGCTGCCTTCTGGCCCTGGATCACCCTCGCCGCGGGGATCATCACCGCCCTTTATCATCTGCGCTTCCTGGGCGGGGCTTTCTGGACCCCGGCCGAGGGCACTGAAATATCCCCCAAGCCGGGGCACGATCCTCCAAGCACCTTCCTCTCGGCTCCGGCCATTCTCGTGGCCCTGGCGGTTGCCTTCGGCGTCGCGCCCGGCCTGATCGAGAACACCTTCGTAGCCCCCGCCGCGGAGGCCACGCTGGGGGGCGGCGTCCGCCTCGATTTCCACCTCACCCTCTGGCACGGAATCAATCAGCCGCTCGTCATGTCAATCATCACGGTGACGACCGCCGGTTTTCTTTATTGGAAACTCGATTGGGTGTCGGCCGTCCTGAACGGCGCGGCCGAGCTGTGGAAAAATGGCCCCGGCCCGAACAAAGCCTACGACGGGGCAATCTTTATCCTCAAGGAGCGCACCTGGCCCATTCTTCTCTCGCTCCAGGACGGCAACCTCCGCCGCTACCTGCGCTGGTCGATGGTGGTGCCCGCCCTCTTGCTCCTTGGCGTCGGCCTGTCGATGGACTGGGGCGAGGGCATCTGGCCCGCTTTCCAGGGGACGACATTCATCGGCGCCTCGATTTGTCTTCTGATCTCGATCTCGGCGATGGGCACCGCCCTGTTTCCCGGCCGGCTCCCGGCCATCCTGGCGCTGGGGACGGCGGGCTACGGCATCGCGAGCCTCTATATCGTCATGAAGGCGCCAGATCTGGCCCTCACCCAGATCATGATCGAGTCCGCCTCGATCATTCTTTTCCTGCTGGCCTTCTGGGTCCTCCCCGAGATCAAAATTATCCCCAAATCCGCCAGCCGCCGGGCGCGCGACTGGGGAATCGCCATCTTCCTGGGCGTCTTGTCCGCCGCGGGCATGGCCCTCGCCATGAACTCCCATAACCTCAGAACCATCGCCGACTACTTCATTCGCACGACCAAACCCATCGCCGGGTTCCGGAACGTGGTCAACGCCATCATCGTGGACTACCGCGGTTACGACACCCTGGGGGAGATCACCGTTCTGGTGATCTCCGGGGTCGCCATCTACGCGATGCTCCGCATCGTGGGTACGATGCAGGAAGATGGAGAGGGCCACTAGAGATGCACTCACTCATCCTTAGAACGATTGCGCCAATCGTGCTGCACCTGACGCTGATCTTCTCGCTCTTTCTCCTGCTCTACGGGCACAACCAGCCCGGAGGGGGCTTCATCGCCGGCCTTATGACGGCAGTGGGTATTGTTCTTCAGTGGGTTACCTTCGACGCCAACGACGGATGGCACCGCTACAACTGGCCCTGGGACCGCATCTTTTGCTACGGCCTCGCTCTCTCGACTTGCGTCGGCCTGTTCGGGCTTCTTTCGGGATATTTCCTAAAAAGCTCGGCCTACGAGTTCGTCATTCCGTTCATCGGCGAGATCGAGGTGTTGACGGCGTTTTTCTTCGACATCGGCGTCTACGCGGTGGTGGTCGCCGTGTTGATGTCGATCCTGACGACATTCTGCGACCGCCGCGCGACCATCCGGGGAGGGCCAAAATGATCTGGTTCCTTTCGATCACGATCGGCGTTCTGGTGACGGCGGGCGCCTACCTGGCGATGCAGCGCCGGCTGATCCAGATGGTGCTGGGATTCTCGCTGCTGAGCCACGCTACCAATCTGATGATCGTCGCCTCGGGATGGGTCGGAGACGGCTTCTCGC
>JAPYQX010000337.1 GCA_029937135.1 Nitrospinota bacterium | reverse complement strand
GTACCAGATCAGACCAACTGAACTATGGCGGTTTCGTCGGTGAGGTCCGCCGGGGCGACGAGGCAGGTTCCCCCCTCCGAGACGATTTTCTCCGCTGATTTTTGGAGGTTGAATTCTCTTCGAGCGGTTATGACCGTCCGGGCGCCTTCCCCGGCAATCCGGCGGGCGATAACCCGCCCGATACCCTGACTGGCGACGGTGACGATGGCCACCTTACTTTTTAGGCGCAACGGCTTTTCTCAGGAACCACCCACGAATGCCAAATCCCCCGAACTATTAATACCAGCAAAGCCCGGCCGTGACGTTGATATCCTGGCCGGTCATGTGCCTGCCTTCCTCGGAGCATAGATAAACGCACATATTGGCGGTGTCCTCGGGCGTGACGAGCGTCTGGAGCGCGCCGGTGAAATTCCTTTCGGCTTCCTCAAGAGAGATGCCAAGCGCCTTCGACTCGTTTTGGATGACACGCCTGATGCGCTCCCCCTCCGTGGCGCCGGGACACACGGTGTTCACGGTGATTCCAAATTCACCCACCTCGAAAGCAAGGGTGCGCGTAAGTCCGATGACAGCCATCTTCGAGGCGGCATAGGGCGACCGATGGACCAAAGGGCGCTTCCCGGTCATCGAACTGATATTGACGATCCGCCCGGAGCGCTTTTCCTTCATAACGGGGATGGCGTGCTTGCAGCACAAAAACATCCCGGTTACGTTCACCGCGAAACACTCCTCCCACTCCTCGGCCGAAACATCCTCCACCGCTTTCATGGGCCCCGCGACACCCGAATTGTTAATCAGGATATCGAGGGTTCCAAACCGGGAGACGGTTTCATCTATTAAATTTTTCACGGAAGTCTCTTCCGTGATATCGACGGGTATGACGTGGGATTCGCCACCCGCATCGGCGATCATCTTCGAGGTAGCCTGAAGATTATTTTCGGAGCGCGCCGCGAGAATCGTCACCGCACCCTCGCGGGCCGCCACCCGAGCGATAACCTGGCCGATACCTTGGCTGGAACCGGTGACAATGGCGACCTTGCCCTTGAGCCGCATACCTGATTACCTCCCGTACCCAAACGGCTAGGAAAACTCTACGCCGGGAAACCAGTAGCCCGACTCGAACGCCGCCGTGTCGGGCGCGTCGGAGCCATGAGTGGAATTTCGCTCGATGCTCTCTCCAAACTCCTTGCGGATTGTCCCCTCGGCGGCTTCCTCCGGGTTTGTCGCGCCCATCACATCTCGCCAATGCTTGATGGCCCCCTCCCGCTCCAGCGCCAGGACCACCGTCTTCCCCGAGGACATGAAGGAGGTCAGATCGCCGAAGAACGGGCGCTCCCGGTGGACGGCATAAAAACCCTCGGCCTGCGCCTTGGTCATATTAACCAGCCGCATCCCCAGGATTCGAAAACCCTCCGCCTCGATGCGTGAAATAATTTTTCCGGCAATCCCGCGCTCAGTGGCGTCGGGCTTAATCATCGCGAAAGTTCGCTCCATTTAAACATTGCTCCTCATTGAAGATTTGCATGATAAAACCGGTTTCGGGAAATCAAAAAAGGAAAAAAGAATCACGCCCTTTTCAAGGCTTCCACCATAGTGATGCCCATGTCGGCCGGGCTCTTCGATACAAGAATCCCGCACTCCTCCATCACACGCATTTTTTCGGCGGCCGTTCCCTCTCCTCCCGAGATAATCGCCCCGGCGTGGCCCATTCGCCGGCCGGGGGGGGCGGTCTGACCCGCGATGAAACCCACCATCGGTTTCTTTACGTTGTCCTTTGCCCAGCGGGCGGCATCCTGCTCGGCCGAACCGCCAATCTCGCCAATCATGATAATGGCCTCGGTTTCCGGATCCGCCTCGAAGCGCCGGAGAAGATCGATATACATCGTTCCGATAATCGGGTCGCCGCCAATGCCAATGCACGAGGATTGCCCCAGCCCCTGTTCGGTCAACTGGGCCACCACTTCATAGGTAAGCGTTCCACTCTTTGAAATGACACCGATTGAGCCTTTTTTATGAATATGCCCGGGCATGATTCCCATCTTGCACTCTCCGGGGGAGATGACACCCGGGCAATTGGGACCAATCAGAACATTATCTTTTCCCTGGCGATGCCTGTGGATATAGACCATATCGCGCACCGGAATTCCTTCGGTAACACATATGACTATTGGAACACCTTCGTCGATGGATTCGACAATTGCATCGGCCGCGAAGGCGGGAGGCACGAAAATCAACGATGCATTGGCGCCGGTTTCACGTACGGCCTCGGCTACGGAATTAAACACCGGAACGCCGTTTGCATCTTGCCCTCCTTTTCCCGGAGTGACTCCAGCGACGACGGCTCCGCCGCCGCCGGCGAATTCCTCGCTGTATTTTTGACACTGGCCGGCATGAAAACCACCCTCCCGGCCTGTGATCCCCTGAACGAGAACACGCGTCTCTTTATTGACTAGAATTGTCAACGAACAATCTCCCTTACCGTTTGAGGGCCGCCACCACCTTTTCGGCGGAATCGCCCATTCCATTTCCAACAGTAAAATCGAGGCCGGAGTTCTGGAGGATTTCCCGGCCTTTTTCGACGTTTGTTCCCTCCATGCGAATGACGATGGGAACATTTACATTCACCGTTTTCACCGCTTCGACTACCCCCTCGGCCAAAACGTCGCACCGGAGAATACCGCCGAAAATATTGATGAAAACCGCTTTCACATCATCGTCGTCCATCAGAATGCGAAAAGCATTTTCGACCATTCCCTTGTTAGCGCCGCCTCCCACGTCCAGAAAATTCGCGGGCGAGGAGCCGGCCAGCATGATGATATCCATGGTGGCCATCGCCAATCCCGCGCCGTTCACCATGCAGGCGACTTCACCATCGAGCTTGATATAGTTGAGGTTATATTTCGAAGCCTCGACCTCAAGGGGGTCTTCCTCTCCGATATCGCGCATTTCGGCGACGTCTTTATGCCGATAAAGGGCGCTGTCGTCAAAATTCACCTTAGCGTCGAGAGCGAACACCCGGCCGTCGGTTGTTTGAACAAGGGGATTTATCTCGACAAGAGAGCAATCCATTTCATCGTAAAACTTATAGAGATTCGAGACGAATTTCGCGCAATCGGCCGCCTGTTCGCCTTCCAGGCCAAGACCGTAGGCGACGCGCCGGGCCGTCGAGGGCCAGACCCCAAGCACGGGGTCGATTTGAATTTTAATCAGCTTCTCGGGGGTTTTCGCCGCGACTTGTTCGATGTCCATGCCGCCCTCGGTGCTTGCCATGATAGTGGGCCGCCCCGAGGACCGATCGAGAACAATACTCAGATAAAGCT
>JAPYQX010000336.1 GCA_029937135.1 Nitrospinota bacterium | reverse complement strand
CAATGAGGGAGGAGGAGCCTTGCCGATAGATGATTCCACCATACCCGGCCGGGAGGTATTCCCGGAGTTTGGGGCGATTTCCGGTCTTTTCTCCGCCGAGGTCGAGGGGCTGGGCGAGGATATTTTGGACCGCCGCCGGCCCGAAAAAGGCTGGGGCGGCTGGTCGATCCGCGAGCAGGTCAGCCACGTAGCCTGGATTCCCTACCTCATATTTCACATCTACTGGGGAGAGATTATTTTCGGGAAATTCCCTGATGAAACGGCCGTCCGCACCTATACCGGCGGAGCCGACCGGATGCTCGATCCGGTGAGCTACCGCAGGATGCCGGAAATTCTGGGGGTCCTGGAGGAGGGCTTCGGCGAGGGATGGGATGTCCTCGGGCGAGAGACCCTCAGCTCGCTACGCGAGAAAACCCTCCCCCGGCGAATCGACCCTGATCGCACCTGGGCCACCGGGCAGCGGGTGATCGATTATTTCGAGACGCTGGTGCTGCCGGCGCACCGGACGGGGCTTCGGCGCGACGAAAAAGACCCCTGTCTTTTTCATCAGACCCTCGAGAGCGCCATGCGCCATATCGTCTGGGAGGCCTTTGTCCACCTCAAGACGATCCAGCATCACAAGGCCGCCGAGGGGCTGCCCGCCGCCGCCACCGTCCCCGAGGAGAGGTACGTTTCTCTTCTCGAGTGGGACTGAAGGCCGGATTTAGACCGCTCTCCGCTATCTGGTAGACTTTTTTCTTTTACCAGGAATACCCCCGGACCCAGCCTGTGAACCCGCGGGTGGTTCCTTGTTTAAGGAGACAGTCATGGCGAAATTCGTGAACGACGATCGGCCCCTGGTCGCCCTCGGGCATGTCACCCTTGAGGTGTCCGGCATTGTCGAGTCCTCGGAATTTTTTGTCGGCCTTGGAATCCGGGAAATTGCCCGGCAGGAGAAATTCGCCGTCCTCGAACTCAGGGGAGGGAGCCATATTCAGTTGGTCCGGGCCGAGGCGCCCATCCCGCCCGGAACGAAGATTCCCTTTGACCTGATGGTGGACGATATCGATGCCACCCGGAAGGAATTCGAGGCGCGGGGTCTTCAGCCCTCGGGCTTCGAGAAAGGCCACATTCATACCGAGTTCACCATCCCCGCCCCGGACGGCTACATCCTCACCATGACCTCGTCGCACACCTCGGGAATGGTGGTTTAAAGCGATTTAATGGCGGAGCCTACGGCACAACCGGACATCGATCCCGGCGGTAAATGGGTGTCCATGGCGCTGCTCGCCTTATGCGAAGTGCTGGCGATGACGCTGTGGTTTTCGGCTTCGGCGGTTCTTCCCTCTCTTCGGCTGGAATACGGTCTCAGCGACCTCCAGGCCTCCCTGATATCGAGCAGCGTCTCGGCCGGTTTCGTCGCGGGCACCTTGACGAGCGCTGTCCTCGGGCTGGCGGACCGCTTCGACCCCCGGAGGTTTTTCATGGTTTCGGCACTTATTGCCGCCGCCGCCAACCTCTCGATTCTGTGGGTTGATCCGGCATCGTGGGTGGTTCCGGTCTTGCGGTTCGCCGTAGGCGCCTGCATGGCCGGAGTCTACCCGGTCGGGATGAAGATGGCGTCAACCTGGGCGCGGGCCGATATGGGGCTCCTCGTGGGCCTTCTGGTGGGCGCCCTGACGCTTGGATCCGCCTCCCCGCATCTGATCGGCGCTCTCGGCGGAATCGACTAGCGTTTCACGCTGACGGCCTCCTCGGGGCTGGCGGCGCTTTCGGCGGTCCTCATTCTCCTGTTCAGGCTCGGGCCCAATCTCGGCCGCCCGTCCAGCTTCCGCCCCTCCTTCGCTCTCGAGGCCTGGCGGAAAAAATCGCTTCGTCTCGCGAACCTGGGCTACTTCGGCCACATGTGGGAGCTCTATGCCATGTGGGCCTGGATCGGATTGTTCCTGAACGCGAGTTTCGCGCTGAGGCCGGGCGGCGGAAGGGCCGCTTTCTACGCAAAGCTGCTCACCTTCGCTGTTATCGGAATGGGTGCGATCGGCAGCCTGTTCGGGGGCCTTCTCGCGGATCGGCTGGGCCGGACCACGCTGACGATGAGCGCGATGGCGCTGAGCGGGTCCTGCGCGCTCATCGTCGGTCTTCTATTCGGCGGCAATCCCTGGCTGGTGGCGGCGCTGTGTCTCGTCTGGGGCCTGGCCGTGGTCGCGGATTCGGCACAGTTCTCGGCGAGCGTCATGGAGCTTTCCGACCCGTCTCTCATCGGTACGATGGTGACCGTCCAGACCTGCGCCGGTTTTCTGCTCACGATGTTCACCATTCACATGATCCCGCCGCTGACCGAAGCGTTGGGTTGGGAGTACGCCTTCGCTTTTCTGGCGGCCGGGCCATTCCTGGGCGTTTTGGCGATGGCGCGCCTGCGCGGCCACCCGGACGCGGTGAAACTCGCCAGCGGCAACCGGTAGCGCCCCGCCCCGCGGGGTGAAGAAACATTCATTCTCCCTCTTCGCCGCCTCCCGACTCATCTGGTAATCTGTATTTCTTCATGAAAATTTTTGCATGAAAATTTCGGGTCAATGAATATTTCGGGGGCTTGCACATGAATCATCCCGGCAGGGGCATCGGCGCGTTACGCGATTTCGAATTCGGCCAGGGGATTGGCGGCGCCACCGCCGAGCCGAACGGACCCGTGACGGCGGGCCGCCTCGGGCGCTGGCTGTTCATCTATACCGCTGGTCCGCGCGGTGTGGCCGAGGGCGGTGCGGTCCGCTTCACCCCGCCGAACGGGTTCAGCGCCCCCCAGTTCGAGGACATGGCCGCCCCCGGGTGTTGCGCCTTTTCCTCCTCGAAAAAAGGGGTCCACCTCAATCCTTCGCTTTGTGAGCCGGAACTCGGGCTCACCTTCCTGCCCTCGAGCCTGACGCTCACCCTCTCGGGCGCGCCGCTCGAGGAGGGCGACCGGGTGGAGATCGACTACGGCTGGACCCCCTCGGGCATACCGGGCGCGAGGGCGCAGCTCCTCGCCATGCCGGCCGCATTTAATTTCACCGTTGACGCAGATGGCGATGGACAGTGGGAGCTAGCGCCCGATCCGCCTGTTATCGGTGTCCGGCCCGAAGCGCCCGCGAGGCTCATCGCCACCTCCCCCGCACAGGCGGCGGTCGGCGAGTCGTTCGCCATCCGCCTCGCGGTGCGCGACCGGTTCGGCAACGTCGTGCCGGACTACCGGGGCGGGGTCCGCTTTTCCCTCGCCGGCGGCAACGCAACGATGCCGGATGTTCATACGATAAGCGGCGGTATCGGCCGGTTCGAGGGCGCGGTGATCGGGTACCCCGGCGTCCACC
>JAPYQX010000335.1 GCA_029937135.1 Nitrospinota bacterium | reverse complement strand
GCCATAGCTCAGGGCTTTTTCCCGGTGGGCGACCTGGGCCGCCCTGACTCCGGCCACGCGCTGTTTCCAATCCGAGCCGGACTGGTCCGCACCGGGGTTTCCTTTTCCTGTAAGGGAGAGCAGCCCGCGCAGGACGAGTCCCGAGTCGCCGACGAGGCCGACCTCGGCCGGGTAGTGACGCCCGACGTTTTTCTGCTCGTGAGCCGCGTGGATGAGCTTTGTTCCCTCGCCGAAGAAAGTGTCCCGGAGGAAGGTGGTGCTGTGAGCGAGGCGAGTCCCCACGGCGAGGATGACATCAGCCTCCTTAAATAGCGCGCCCGCCTCGGGGATGGTGCCGCGCCCGATCGAACCCAAAAAAAGCGGATGCGCGGTCTGAACAACGTCGTCCCTGCCCGTCGAGGTCATGATCGGCGCGCCGAGGGCCTCGGCCAGTGCGGTGAGATCGCCGGCCGCCTCGGCCCAGATGACCCCGCCCCCCGCGAGGATGAGGGGCCGCGCCGCTTTTTTGAGCAACTCGGTCGCAGCGGCGAGCCCCGCCGGGTCAGCCCCGGAGCGGGGGAGATTGTCGGAGCGGTGGCCGCTCAGTTGGGGCACATCCATATCCTCGAGCATGATGTCGCGCGGGATGTCGAGATGAACCGGCCCCGGAGTGCCCGAGACCGCCGTGTGAAACGCCTCGCGTACGAGATTGGCCGTCTGCCCGGCTTTTCGCACCTGGATAGTCCGCTTCACGATGGGCGCGAACATCGCCCCGTGATCGATCTCCTGGGTGGACTCGTAGAACATGTCCTTCGTCATCGGCGCGCCCGTGATGACGATGACCGGGCTTTGGGCCAGCTTGGCGTGGGCCACCCCGGTAATGAGATTGGTGGCGCCCGGCCCGTTCGTCGCCATGCAAACGCCCGGCGTTCCCGTCAGGCGGCCGTGGGCGCTCGCCATCAGCGCCGCGCTCTGCTCGTGCCGCACGGTAACGAACCCCAGGTCCTCGCGGCCGTACATGCCGTCTAAAATCTCGACCATGCACGAGCCCGCCATACCAATGACGTTTCGCACTCCCAACTGCGCAAGCGACTCGGCTACCGCGTATCCCGCCGACATCCTGGCCATCGGTTCCTCCCCGGCGGATTTCAACCGTTGGCTGAGTTCCGCCGTTATTTTAAGCCATTAATATGATTTGATTTGGAATTTGAATCCAGAATCGAGCCTAGGCCGCGTCATGCGGCGTGTCAACGAAGCGGGGCGAAGCGGGCGGGCGGGAAAGCCAGCGGCCCGGCCATACGGGACAGGTTTCACCAATGGGGAGGAGGTTTGAGTGACTTCAGAGTGTTTTGGTTTCTCATCCTGAGCGGAGCAAAGGGTCTACTTGAGAGAAAAATAGATGTGAGGTCATGCTCGAAGATTCTTCGCTGGCGCTCGGAATGACACCCAAACAAAAAACCCCGCGTCCTTTGCTGGCACCCGGAATGACAGGACTCCTCCTCGCTCCGGATGGGGGAAAGAAATACCCCCAGCGCCTAACTGAATGAGCCGGGGGTTCAGGACGACAAAGGTTTGTTATTCTGAACGAAGAGGAGAATCTGCTTGAGAGCGAAACCGGTGGTTGGACGCTCCCGAAGATTCTTCGCTTCGTTCAAATTACAAGCAGGTGCGCTCCGATGTAAGCGCCGGCCCTTCCCTCCGGCGCCATCCCGGCGCCGCAGCGTGTTCAGGAATGGGGTGGGTACGGTCTTTGAATGGAATGTTTGGCCGAAGGGCGTCCGGAGGATTTTGGCGTCCACCATCGGTGGACACGGATGATAGGCTATTATTAATGTAAATTCTGTTATTTGTGGGGGATCCTTTATTTAATTGTCGCGTAAAATCTTGAAAATCACCGCCCGGTAAATGCACGGCCCGGTTCTTTCTTTATAATAGAGCTACCGACTATGTTTTTGCCGGGTTCGCCCTTTTTTTAACTGACGCCACCGGGATCAATTTTCGATGGACGAGTCAAAGAAGTATTTCGAGCGAGCGCTAGTCGAGGTGGACGCCCTGCCTCCCATCTCGCAGGTTTTCCATGAAATCATGGAGCTCACCAACGAGGGCGTGGCCGCGCGCGAGGAGTTGATCCACTGCGTTTCGCTCGATCAGGGAATCGCGTCGAAAGTATTTCAGACGATCAACTCGGCCTATTTTGGGATACGCCAGGAAATTTTCAGTCTCGAGGTGGCGGTGGGTCTGCTGGGCGACAAACAGATTCGCGACATCGCGGTGATATGCGCCTCCTCGGGCCTTCTTCGGAACAACATCCGGGGCTACGGAATTCCGGCCGAACAATTCTGGTTTCACTCGGTCGCAGCGGCGGTCGCCGGGCGGCTTATCGCGGCCCGCCTTATTCCGGACATGAAGGAGGCCGCGTTCGCGGCGGGCCTGCTCCACGACATCGGCAAGCTGGTGATGGACCGTTTGATCGAGGAGCCGGAGCGGGAAATTTTCAAGGAGTTGGCCGAGGAAATTTCTCCGGGGTATCACTCCAGGGAGATGGACCTTTACGGATTCGATCACTGCACCATCGGATTTTTCCTCGTCCGGAAATAGAATTTCCCCGAGGAGTTGACCGCGGCGATCGCCTTTCACCACTACCCCGATTTCGATGTCGTTCACCGGGAATTCATCCGGGTCGTCTGCGCCGCCGATCTGATGGCTCATCTGGCGGAATTAAAGGAACTCGAGCCGGGCCTGGTGGCCTCCCTCAAGGAGGAGGGCAAGATTCCCGTCGAACTCTCCCACGCTGAAGTCGAGGAAATTTTCCATGGCCTGATGGCGGAAATCAGTGAATCTCAAGCATATCTGAGTATATAGCTCCAAAATCAGGGTTCTTCCGGCCAACCCTCCCGGGCAGTCTTATCCGGCCGCCTTTCCGGCTTTCTGTCCGATTTCCCTTGAATAGTCGTAAATTCCGGTTTTATCGCGGATTGAGCTTTCGCCCGTCTTGATTCGGGCGGATACATCGTGTAAATGACGTTGGACCTGTACCGCATGTCCACCCGCCCGATTCCGAAACGCCCCGGTGGAGCCGATATTCACCCGCTTCCCGAAAGTATCTGAGATAAATAAGGCACGGATTTATCCATGACCTTGTTCCCCGGCCGGAGAAGGCCGCAATTGGAGCATCATGAAAATTCTGATTACGGGAGGCGCCGGATTCATCGGCTCTCATCTCGCGTCCGAGCTTCTCGAACGCGGACACGAAATAACCATCATCGACAACTTTTCGACCGGCCGGGAGAATAATCTTCGACACCTCGCGTCGAACCCCGGGCTTCACCTGGTGGAGGGCAACAT
>JAPYQX010000334.1 GCA_029937135.1 Nitrospinota bacterium | reverse complement strand
GTGCTGGGCCTATTGGGGATGGAAACACGGCTATTTCAGCGACGAGGAAAGCGCAAGGGCCTTCTACGACGAAATTACTTTCATGCTCGCCGGCCAGATAGCCGCGCCGAACTCCCCCCAATGGTTTAACACCGGTCTCAACTGGGCCTACGGAATCGAGGGCCCCGCTCAAGGCCACCACTACTGCGACCCGGTTACGGGAGAGGTGGCCCGGTCGAAGAATGCCTACGAGCGTCCCCAGCCCCATGCCTGCTTTATCCAGTCGGTCAAGGACGATCTCGTGAACGAGGGCGGCATCATGGACCTCTGGGTGAGCGAGGCGCGCATTTTCAAATTCGGATCGGGGACGGGGTCGAATTTCTCGAACCTGCGGGGCTCGAACGAACCCCTCTCAGGCGGCGGCAAAAGCTCGGGCCTGATGAGCTTCCTCAAAATCGGCGACCGCGCCGCCGGCGCGATCAAATCGGGCGGCACCACCCGCCGCGCTGCGAAAATGGTCATCCTCGACGCCGATCATCCGGATATCGAGGAATTCATCAACTGGAAGGTCCGCGAGGAGCAGAAAGTAGCCGCCCTGGTTGCGGGCAGCCGGATGTGCAATCGGCACATGAACGCCATCATCGCCGCCTGCGACCCCAAGGATCAGGCCGAGTTGAACGGCGGGCTCTACCTTCTCGACAAAAATCCCCTCCTCCGCGCCGCGGTCCGCGAGGCCCGAAAAACCGGGGTTCCCGACAACTATATTCACCGCGCTCTTCAACTCGCCAAGCAGGGCTACAAAGAAATTATTTTCGACGAACTCGACACAAATTGGGAGGGCGAGGGCTACGCCACCGTCGCGGGCCAGAACTCGAACAATACGGTCCGCCTGACAGATGAGTTCATGAAAGCCGTCGAAGAGGACGGAACCTGGAATCTCACCCAGCGGACTGACGGCGCGGTGGCGAAAGTGCTCAAGGCCAGGGATTTATGGAGCCAGATCGGCTACGCGGCCTGGTGCAGCGCGGACCCGGGCCTGCAGTTCGACACCACCATCAACGACTGGCACACCTGCCCGGCGGACGGTCGAATCAACGCCTCTAACCCCTGCTCCGAGTACATGTTCCTCGACGATACGGCCTGCAACCTGGCCTCGATGAATCTCATGCGATTCCTCGACACCAATACGGGCAGCTTCCGGGTGGAGGATTACCGGCACGCCGCCCGGCTCTGGACGACCGTGCTCGAAATTTCCGTTCTAATGGCCCAGTTCCCGAGCCGGGACATCGCCCTCAGATCCTACCAGTACCGCACCCTCGGCCTCGGCTATGCGAATCTGGGCTCCCTTCTCATGGTGCTCGGAATTCCTTACGACTCGCCCCAGGCCGAGGCTTGGTGCGGCGCCCTCTCCGCGATCATGACGGGTTGTTCCTACGCGGCGAGCGCCGAGATCGCATCGGAGATGGGGCCCTTCCCGCGCTTTGACGCCAACCGGGAGGACATGCTCCGCGTCATCCGGAACCACCGCCGCGCCGCCTACGGCGCGCCACCGGCGGAATACGAGGACATCTCCAAGGCCCCGGCGGGAATCGACCCCAGCCACTGCCCTCCCTACCTGCTCTCGGCGGCGAGGAAGGCGTGGGACGACGCCCTCGACCTGGGCGAGCGATTCGGCTACCGCAACGCGCAGATCACCGTTATCGCGCCCACGGGCACAATCGGCCTCGTGATGGACTGCGACACCACGGGAATCGAGCCCGATTTCGCTCTGGTAAAATTCAAGAAGCTGGCGGGCGGCGGCTATTTCAAAATCATCAACCAGTCGGTTCCGGTCGCCCTGAGAAGGCTGGGCTACGGCGAGGAGGAAATCAGGGAAATCATCGCCTACTGCCGGGGCCGGGGAAGCCTCACGAACGCCCCCCATATTAATCCCGAATCCCTCATCGAAAAGGGATTTACCGAAAAAATCCTCGAATCGGTGGAGGCGGCGCTCGAGGGGGCCTTCGAGCTTCAATTCGCGTTCAGCAAATATACGCTCGGGGAGGAATTCTGCCGCGAGAAGCTGGGGCTCACCGACGAGCAGCTCGGCGACTGGAGCCTCAATATTCTCGAAGCCATCGGTTTCAAATCCGGGGAAATCCGCGAGGCGAACGATTATGTTTGCGGGATGATGACAATCGAGGGCGCCCCCCATCTCAAGGAAGAGCATCTGGCGATTTTCGATTGCGCGAACCGGTGCGGCCGGGAGGGCAAGCGCTACATCAGCCCGAGGGCCCATGTGCGGATAATGGCCGGGGCCCAACCGTTCATCTCCGGCTCGATCAGCAAAACGATCAACCTGCCCAATGAGGCGACCATCGAAGAGATTCAGGGTCTCTACCACGAGTCCTGGAAGCAGATGACCAAGGCCATCGCTCTCTACCGGGACGGCTCGAAACTCAGCCAGCCGCTATCGGCGCAGCTCGAGACCGGCCTTTTCGACGATGACGAAAACGACGACAAGGGCGCCGAAGAGAGCCAGCCCGTCCGCGTGGCGCAGCAGATTGTACGCCGCTATATGTATCAGGGCCGCCGCCGCAAGCTCCCCAGCCGGCGGGCCGGCTACACCCAAAAGGCCATCGTCGGCGGCCACAAGGTCTATCTCAGGACCGGCGAATATACCGACGGCAACCTGGGCGAAATATTTATCGACATGCACAAGGAGGGCGCCGCCTTCCGCAGCCTGATGAACTGCTTCGCCATCGCGATATCGCTGGGGCTCCAGCACGGCGTACCGCTCGATGAGTTCGTGGACGCCTTCGTATTCACACGCTTCGAGCCGGGCGGCATCGTCGAGGGCAACTCCCATATCAAGATGAGCACCTCGATCATCGACTATATCTTCCGCGAGCTGGCCCTCAGCTACCTGGGGCGGAACGACCTGGCGCAGGTCAAGCCCGAAGACCTGAGGGGCGACACCATCGGCCGGCCCGAGGACGAAATCCCCGAGTTCGACGCCGAGTCGGAGGAGGTGGTCGAAACCCTGGAAGTGGATGTGGACGTGCCGCGCAGTCACCATCTCCACCTGGGCGGCACAACCAAGAATGGGGCTGAGACCAAGGAATCCGAAGATACGGTTGCACCGGCTATGGCCAGCGGAGGAAGCGCCCTGACAGGCGTCCAGAGCCAGTCGGTCAGGGTCCATGCGGAAGCCCGCGCCAAGGGCTACGAGGGCGAGGCCTGTGGCGATTGCGGCCACTTTACACTCGTGCGAAACGGCACATGCCTCAAGTGCATGACCTGCGGCTCGACAAGCGGGTGCTCGTAAAAGAGGCGTGTGCTATAAATAATTTCCCGTCTCAGTGG
>JAPYQX010000333.1 GCA_029937135.1 Nitrospinota bacterium | reverse complement strand
GCCGATGCCACTCCCGGCGCGCCTCGAAGAGAGAGCGGCCACCCTAACCAGACTTCGAGGCCGTTCAAAACCACATACAGCAAGAACCCGAACACCCAGAAAGTCACGGGGACGAAAACGAACACGTCATCGGGAATCGTTCTATCTCCGCTCCTGAAACCACCCAGAAATTCCGTTGAATTCCGGTACATCCACACCCCGACCATGATAAATACCGCCATCACTCCCGCGAAAACCGGCGTTCTTCCTTCAAAGAGAAAGAAAACCAGGAAGGCCAGGGGAACGAGATAAAACCATCCGCTCTTGAGTTCCGCCCGCCAGTCGGGAATTCCCTCCGGCGGAAGCGGCTTGATATCAAGCGCCCCCGCGGCGAAATGGATGTTGATGCCGACTATCGTGAAATACATAATAGCCGGGATCGTGGCGTATACGATAATCTGAAAATAAGGCACCTCGATCAACTCGCTCATGATGAAGGCGCCCGCACCCATGACGGGAGGCATGATCTGTCCGCCGCTGCTGGCGGCCGCCTCCGCCGCCCCTGCGATATGAGGGCTCAGGCCGATGCGCTTCATGAGCGGGATGGTGAACGTACCCGTCGTCACGACGTTGCCCGAGGCGCTGCCCGATACGGTTCCCATCAAAGCGCTCGCGCCCACGGCCGCAAGACCGGCCCCGGCCCGCAACCGGCCGAAAAGACCCAGGGCAAAATCCACGAAGAACTTACCGGCCCCCGATTCGTGCAAAAACGCGCCGAGTATGAGGAACATGATGATGAATGTTGACGATATGACGACCAGGAACCCCAAAACGCCGCCGATGAAATCCGTCGAGAGTTTCGCCAGAAGCTCAACCCAGTCATGGCCGCCGTGTCCGAAAGGGGCCGCGAAGAGATTTCCCCAGATACCGTAGCTGATCGAAATAATAGCGAGAGTCGGAAGCGGCGGGCCGAAGCAGCGGCGGGTCAACTCGAGTGCAACGACAATCATGATGAATCCCACGCGCGAATCCGCGAACGTGGGCGCTCCGGGGCGATCGACCATCTCCTCGTGAAACCAGAAAAGATAAAGACAAGCGACAACGACATATACGAGCATCCCGACATTGAGACCGATCGTCAGCCCGGCGGGATACGGATAGCTGGGATAGTCGGCAAAGTCCTCTCTGGTTTGCCTTCTCGACCAGATCAGGGGAATGAGCAGGATGGCAACCGGCCAGAGATAATAAAGGCTTCGAATTTCATCGGGCTGACCGGCCCAGATGCCGACTCGCCAGGCCATCAGGAAAAGAGAAGCGAAAAACACAACGAGAGGAACGGCGGCCCTACGCAACCCCTCAACGGGCCGGTAGAAAACGCCGAACAAAGTCCACATCACTGGAATGGCCGAAGCCAGGAGAAACCACCATTTATCCGGGTCCTGGCTGCTCTCGGATAAAGCGCTCCAATTGGCCAGCAGGAAAAAAAACGGCACGAATCCCAGCGCCCAGAGCACGAGCGCTAGCCAGGCCCGCTCCATCGCCATCATCGCGGCCCACATAGCGAACGGCGCGATATACAGCCACATCACATTCTGATCGGACCAGCCCTCTCCTATCTCACCGACGAAATAAAAGAAGAAAACCGACGGCAAGAGCGAAAGGACAAAAAGAGCGGGAAGTATATTCAGCTTCCTGATTTTCTCGCCGTACACCTCATGCATCGAGCCGGCGCCGCCTATCAAAAGAATGGTGTAGGCCAGGAGCAAATGCATGTTCGGATGCATCTCGCCCGGAAGCGGGCGCAGATAGACCGCCGATATATGATAAAGGCCGGAAAGAACGGCTATCCAGGAGGCGACAAAAATTAGACCTCGAACGAGTGGCGCGCGTGTACTTGCGGTGTCCAGATCGGAACTCATGAATTTTCCTTCCAATTCGCATAAGGAAGAGAAATATAGGGATAAATGGCCTAAGGAAACACTGGCATTTTACCGGATTATACCGAAAAATTGCCAGCACCCATCTCCTAATTTTTAATTTATCAATGCTTGACCATTTCAATAACTTTCTATTTAATGACCAACATCATCATATTTGAGTCAACAACCCTTCGCCTTGGAGGCGAAACTGAAAATTGGGGAGCCGCGGTTTTTTGCATCCCAATCTTTTAAGAAAAGGAGAATCTGATGAAGAAGCTGATGTTTCATATGATCACCTTGGCGGCGGGCTTTGCCCTGATTATAGGGACCGCGCCAATGACGAATGCTGCAACGAAAGTTTTACTCGGAACATCCCAGCCGGGCGGCGCCACCTTCGAGGTTGGTACCGCCATGGCAAAGGTTATCACCGACAACTCGGGCGGAAAGATTACGGTTGAGGCTTCGGTCACGGGTGGCTCGACCGCGAACGTTCGCGTCGTACAGAAAAAAGGTAAAACCCTGGGCTTTCGCATGGGGATGGCCACCGCTCCTGCCGTGGCCTGGGGGCAGGCCGGCAGAAAGCCCTTCAAAAAGACGCAGGACGTCGTGGCGCTCGGGGCGCTCTATCCGCTGACTATCGTTTACACCACCTTCAAAACCTCCGGCATCAAGAAATGGTCCGACCTTGAAGGAAAACGGTTCGTCGTCGGCGGCCGGGGCGGCTCAATTTATATCGTCACCCAGATCGCCCTGAAGCACAGCGGCATGTTCAAGAAAGTGAAACGCGAATTTTTCAACAACAACCAGAACGTGGCCGCGCTCAAGGACCAGCGCGTCGACGCAGGCTTCTTCTTTCTGAACGGCGGCGTTCCCGCCCCCGCTTACATGGAACTTTCCCGCACGCTCTCGGGCAAACTCCATTTCTTTGGGCCGGACGAAGCGACGATCAAGAAACTCGCCGACGGCGAGGCAGGCATCGTGCGTGACGTGGTGCCCGCGGGCGCAATTCCGGGCTACAATAAGCCGATCGTGACCTGGGGACAGATGTGGTCCCTGATGACCACCAGTAAGATGAGCAACGATCTGGCCTACGGGATCACGAAAGCCCTTTTTGATAACCACAAGCAGATCACGAAATACCACCCGGTTGGAAAGTACATCACCAAGAAAAATGGCCTGCGCGGTCTGAAAAAGGTCAAAATTCATCCGGGCGCGGTTCGCTACTGGAAAGAAATCGGTATGAAGTAGCAGCTGTTTTTAAATTTTTGAAGAATTACCAAAGCCCCCCTCCAATGAGGGGGGCTTTTTTTATTCAAAACAGAGAGAAAAATTTCCCCGCGAACGATCAGCAAAAAATGAAAATCGACTCCAAGAAACCTGGCTTGATTTCAGATCCTCTACGATCTGACCTAGCCCCTCCAAACCGGTCCATGCTGAATGGGAGTATTTTCGATACTCTT
>JAPYQX010000332.1 GCA_029937135.1 Nitrospinota bacterium | reverse complement strand
CATGTGTCGAAAAACAGTGGAGATTGACTCAATAAATGGCCGCTCTTTCAAATAACCCGCCGTCGGACGGCGGCAAATGGCTCCTCGCGGTGGACACATCCGCTCCCGGGGGCGGGGTGGCTCTCCTTTCCCCCGCAAGCGGTGATATCCACATGAAAATACTGCCCGAAAAGGTGCGCACCTCACGCATTCTTCTCCCCGAAATCGAGAATCTGATGACGGAAGCCCGGGTCCCCAAGGAATCCATCCTCGCTGTCGCGGCTGCCATCGGTCCCGGTTCGTTCACCGGGCTTCGCATTGGTCTTTCGACTCTAAAGGGACTTTCCATGGGTTGGGGATGTCCTCTCTACGGGGTATCTTCGTTCGATGCGCTGGCGGAAACGGCCCTGAGCGGATGGCTTGCCGAAGGCCGCGAGGCGCCGGGCTGGATTCTCACTTGCCGCGATGCGCGGCACGACGAAGTTTTCTCGGCTTTATTCAAGCCTGAGGACCAAAACGAGAAAATGAGCGTTCTGCGTATTGAAGAGGACCGTGTGGGCCCGTTCGGTGAGATTCCCCTTCCCGGGATGGGAGATATATTGATTGTTTTGGGAAAAAATGACCGGCCGGCGGACATCCCGGAAAGCGCAAACCGCGCGGGGGTTATATATTGGGACCTGAGCGCCGCGCCTCAAGGAGTCGCCCGCCTCGCCTGGCGGGAGATGAGCGAAGGCCGGACGGCTGCTCCACCTGGCCTTGAGCCAATCTATGGGAGGAGGCCCAGGGCCGAAACGATGTGGGAATGAGGTTGACCGGACGGGGGCGATTCCCTAGGTTTATAAGCAAGCCTTCAGGGGGGGGAATCCTGGGATCGCTATCACACTAACCAGGTTTGAATTCTTTTAACCTGTTGTTAAATGGGAGGTTTTATATGATTTCATCGGAGGCAAACGATCAGCAGCAAGAGATGACTATCGAGCCGGACAAGCTCCAGCGTCTCAAGACCGAACACAACCACCTCAAGGAGAAAATCTCGATCCTTGAAGAACTCAAATTTCCTTCCAATGAGGAAGAATCCCGGATCATACACTTAAAAAAGGAGAAACTCTCGGTCAAGGAAAAAATGACCAAACTCGAGTTCAAGAACGGCTAATATTCGGCGAAGTTCTGGCCGAAAATAACGGTTGGAAAGCAAGATCAACACTTTAGCCCTTGACCTCGTATTGAAAACTGGCCTATAGTTTTTTCCGTTTTCGGCGAAGTCACGCTGCCGGACTGATCGGCGGCTACTCATATTAGGATATCTCCGGGCTGACCAGGGTTCACACCAGTTCCGGTCCTATCGAACAGGGGTTGCGGCCTAATGGATCCGAGGATTGTTTCCCAGGTAAAAAAGTCTGTCGTATGGAGGGGGTGGTGCGCTTCAACGCGCCTCCCCCTGATTCAGATTTTTACTTAGATTTTTACCTCGAAACAATTATTTTTGGATCAACCCGATTCGCCGAAAGTGGGACGCCCGCTTCGGCTGAGGAGCTTTGGCCGTGACCGCCAAATCCAGCACCCCTACTAATCTCAAAAGCAAAAATCTCTCGGGCGCGGAGATCATCTATCGCTGTCTCGAGCTCGAAGGCGTGGAGTTCATCTTCGGACACCCGGGAGCCGTTCTTCTCACCCTTCTGGACCTTTTCCTAAAGCGCTCAAAAATCAAACATGTGCTCACCCGGCACGAACAGTGCGCCGCGCACATGGCCGAGGGCTACGCCCGCGCAAGCGGCGGGGTCGGCGTCTGCCTCGTGACATCGGGGCCCGGCGCCACCAATCTCATCACCGGAATCACCGACGCCTACATGGATTCAATTCCAATCATCTGCCTGACGGGCCAGGTCTCCACCTCGATGGTCGGAAACGACGCATTCCAGGAAGCCGATATCGTCGGGATGACGCGGACGGTCACCAAGCACAGCTACCTGATCAAAAATATGGCTGATCTCGCTCCCGCCATCCGCGAGGCTTTTCACATCGCGCGGACAGGCCGGCCCGGCCCCGTCCTCATCGATCTGCCCAAGGACATCATTCTCGGCGAGGCCCCGTTTCATCTCCCCGAGGGCGAGGTGAAAATCCGGGGCTACAAACCCAGGACCAAGGGCCACCCCCGGCAGATCAAGCGAGTCGCCGAAGCCATCAAGGAGGCCAAAAAACCGATTCTCTATGTGGGCGGCGGGGTCATTCACGCCGATGCCGGCAAGGAGGTGGAAAAGCTCGCCGAGGTGGCCGATATCCCGGTCACCTGGACCCTCCTCGGCGCGGGCGCCTTTCCGAGCGAAAATAAACTCTCGCTCGGTATGCTGGGCATGCACGGAACCGCCTACGCCAATATGGCCGTGGACGAATGCGACCTCCTGATCGCCGTGGGCGCCCGCTTCGACGACCGCGTGACGGGGAAAGTCTCCGAATTCGCAACCAACGCCAAGATCATTCATATCGATATCGACCCCACCGCAATCGGGAAAAACCTTCCGGTGGAAATTCCCGTCGTGGGCGACGCGAAACAGGTGCTCCGAGAGGTCAACAAACTTGTCAAACGTCAAAAACGCACCCTTTGGCAAAAGCGGGTCGAACGGTTCAAGAAGGATTTCCCCCTGACGTTCGAGACCACCGAGGGGGGACTCATCAAACCCCAGGAAGCCATTGTCATCCTCAGCGAGGAAGCCGGAGCGGATGCCATCTACACCACCGAGGTGGGCCAGCATCAGATGTGGGCCGCCCAGTTCCTGCAAGTCTCCTTTCCGAGACAGTTCATCTCCTCGGGCGGGCTCGGAACCATGGGCTTTGGTTTCCCCGCGGCGATAGGCGCCTGGTTGGCGCGGCCCGACAAGATTGCGATAGACATCGCCGGCGACGGAAGCTTTCAGATGGTGCTCCAGGAAATGGCCACGGCGGTACAGTACGGAATTCCCGTCAAGGTTTTTATCCTGAACAACTACGGCCTCGGAATGGTGCGTCAGTGGCAGGATCTGTTCATGGACCGCCGCTTCAGCGAGGTAGGCCTGGAGGTGGGCCCCGACTATGTTCTGCTCGCCGCCGCCTACGGGGCCAAGGGACTTCATATCGAGGACCGCAAGGACCTGCGCCCGGCTATCCAGGAGATGCTCACAACGCCGGGCCCGTTCATCCTTGATGTGAAAGTGGACCCGGACGAGCTGGTTTTCCCGATGGTCCCGGCGGGCGGCGCCAACAGAGACATGCTCCTGAAGGATCCAAGAAAGAAAAAACCCAAAAAAGGCAGGCTCAGAGCCCTGCCGGATAATTAGGAGGAACGACCCGTGGAGCTCTCCGGCTCTCAAATCGTCATCGAGGAACTCAAGGCCAACGGGGTGGAAG
>JAPYQX010000331.1 GCA_029937135.1 Nitrospinota bacterium | reverse complement strand
GGCGTTCGTCTACGACACGAGGCGTATCCGTACGCGAGAGCTTTTTGCGGAGTTGGCTCTAGTAGAAAGGAGCAGAAGGACCTACAAGGTGCCTTTCAAGGGGAAAAAATTGCGATTCAAGGGATTCAACCGGAATCCCTACATGGTTTCTTTTGAAGCCATTCGCTCGGGAAAGAAAAAATCATTCGGTTTCACCCTTGTGAACGTCCATCTCTACTATGGCGCGGCGTCGGGAAAAAAGATCCGCGACCGATTTCTAGAGACCATGGCACTTGCCGCCTGGGCCAAGAAGCGGGGAAAGGATCCTCATACCTCCAAGCCGCGGATCATCCTGTTGGGGGACATGAACCTTCCCGCGACAACGAAAAAACATCCCATGTACAAAGCTCTCCTGAAAAATGGACTCCAGCTTCCCCGGCACGCTTCCAGAATCGATTGGAAGGGAAAAAGGCTGGGAACCAACTTTAAGGGAGACGCCCCCTACGATCAGATCGCCTTCACCCCCAGCAAGGTGAAAAAATTCTACAAAGGGCGGACTGAAGTTTTTGATTTCGACAATGCTCTTTTTCCGGAGCTCTACGAGGATAGAGGAATCAAGGATTTCAGAGCGTACATGAAGTATTATATCTCAGATCACCGTTTGCTCTGGGGAGAGTTCGGGGCCTGATCGCTTTACCCGGCGGATTACCGAACGCACTCTGGTTACATGAAGTGCTCGACGGACAAGAGCGGTTTAATTGAGCGACAGGAGAGGAATCATGTCTGATTCGATGGAGCGGTTTATCGACGAGGTCCGCGAGATCGTCCGCGTGGGCGGTACGGAAGAAGAAGTGACTGCCAAAGTGGCCGAGCGCCTGAAAGGCATGCTGGATGATCCCGGCCTGCTTTCGGACGATCAGTTAATGGTGAAGGAGGGCGGTTTCACGCTGAACCAGATTCACATCGAGCCCGGCGGCAGCTTCAGCATCGGCGCGGGCATCTGGGACGTGGGCCAGTGCACCCCGGTTCACGACCACGGGACCTGGGGGGTGATCGGAATTCTTCGGGGAACTGAAAAGGAAGAGAGCTTTCACCGCAAAGGCCCCCGGGAGATGACGGGGCGAGTAAAAATTACCCCCTCGGGTTCTCGGCTCGCCACCGCGGGCGATGTCTTTACCTGCTGCACGACGGATCGGGATGTTCACCGCGTCACCTGCGCCTCGAATGAGCCCGTCGTCGGCATCCACGTTTACGGCGGCGATCTCGCCAAGATACCCCGCCTCAAATACGACCCCGATACCGGGGAAGTCGCCCCGTTTCAGACGGGGTGGGACTACGCGAAGGTCTCCGCCTGAGTTCGCGGGCAGGTACCGCGGGAAAAGTAGATTCCTCGCTTCCGGTTTTTTGCCCTCCATTCAGAAAGACAGGAACGAAGGAAAGTAAAAATTCTGAGCAAGCGTAGCGAGAGAAGAATCTGCTTGTTTTCAGGCTTTAGTTCTTGGCTGACAAATATAAAAAACCCCTGCCGGCCTCTCTCGGAAGCCGCCGGGGTTTTTTGTTCTGGAACGAAATAGCGCTGTGCCGCCAGGCGCTTTTTTTGATACTTATGGCTGCGGCACAACCCTGATATAGGGAAGCGGGGATTTCCAGCCGTTGGGATATTTCTTTTTCGCATCCTCATCCGACACGGCCGGGAGGATAATCACGTCATCACCCTGTTTCCAGTTCGCGGGGGTCGCCACCTTTTCCTTTGCCGTCAACTGGCACGAATCAAGCAGACGCAATATCTCGTCGAAATTCCGGCCGGTGCTCATCGGATAGGTGAGCGTTGCCTTGATCTTCTTGTCCGGACCGATAATGAAAACCGACCGGGCCGTCGCGTTGTTGCCGGCATTCCGTCCCTCCGAGGTGTCGCCCGCATCGGCCGGCAGCATGTCGTAGGCTTTGACTATTTCGAGTTTGGGGTCGCCGATCAACGGATAATTCACGGCATGGCCCTGAGAGCTTTCGATGTCATTGGACCATTTTTCATGATCAGAGACACCATCGACACTGATGCCGACCACCTTGCAGTTACGTTTCTCGAACTCCGGCATAAGTCCGGCCAAGAGTCCGAGCTCGGTGGTGCAGACGGGTGTAAAATCCTTCGGATGTGAACAGATCATCGCCCAGCCATCGCCAATCCAGTCGTGAAAATTGATTGACCCCTGGGTCGTGTCCGCGGAGAAATTCGGTGCTTCGTCGTTGATCCTTAAAGACATGATCTTCTCCCTCGATAAAAACCGGTTTTTCCGATGCGTTTCCACTGGTGGGAAACCCCGGACCCCCTCCGATTATTCTAGATTTCTGCTTGAATAGTTGTTTATCACCCGGGGGGCCTAAAGTCCAGAAATTTTTATTTAATCCTGACTGTATCCGGAGGGAAAGGAGCTGAATATTCAGGGTGTATCCCACAGGCGTTGTGAATCTGGTGGGAGCAGGAAGGACGGATGGTTCGGCTCAGGACCCCTCGGCGGTTTTGGCGGACTCCATGAACATGGCCGATAACCCGCCCAGGAGAAGGGCCGGTACAGTTCCCGCCAGGTGAAGAAGGGTGGCGTAGGCGAGGGCGAGCGCAGGTTCGATACCGTAGATTCCGGTGAGCATCTGGCTGACGAGGAAATGGGTGGTCCCGATCCCGCCCGGCGAGGGGATAACAAAGGAAATGGCGACCACGACGGTGACCGCGCAAATGTCGAGGAGCGTCAATGAAGCGATCCGGGTCGATGGAAACGCGAAAATAATCGCCCAGTTGGCGGCGATGTAGAGGAGCCAGATTCCAGCTGTCAGGGCGATCATCGCCGGCGCATTTTTTCGGACAAAAAGCCCACCCAGCCCCAGAGAAAAATTCTCCCCCCACTGGGATAATTTATCCGCTTGCGAAGGCCAGAGGCGATGGAGGATTATCCCGATCCATCTGGATGTCCTACCCGGATTGCGGCCAATCGCCCACATGCCGGCGAAACCCCCCATGGCGAGAAGTCCGGCGAAAAACATTCCCTGCCCGACGCCCGGAAAAACGGCCTCGAGTTGATGTTGATAAAGCGAGAGGGTCGCGACGAAAAGAACGCACAGCGAAACCACATCGATTAGGCGCTCGGCCAGAACCGAACTCAGGCCCGCCGCCAGCGAGGTGCTGGCGATTCTCCTGAGAAATATGGCGCGGGCCACCTCGCCGCCCCGGGGAATCGCCAAGTTTACCGCATATCCCACCCCGGTGGCCATTACGGCGTGGCGTTTTTTGAGATCGGGCTGTGAGGAAGCGAGCATAATCTTCCACCGCCAGCCGCGAAGCACGATGGCCAGACGGATGATCACCGCCGCCGCCGCCAACGGACGGGGGCT
>JAPYQX010000330.1 GCA_029937135.1 Nitrospinota bacterium | reverse complement strand
GCCCCATGGTGTTCCGGAATTCCCTGACCAACCGCCTCCAGAGCAAGGGCATCTCCACCTACGCGGTCCGGAATCTGGGAATCCAGCGGTTCGCCGTCCTCTTTCCAGAGGATCGGGACGGCCGGGAACTCGCCGAGCGATTCTCGGAGGACGTCAGGAGACTCGGCGGCCGCGTGACTAAAATGGTTTCGTTCGCGCCCGATGCCAACGATTTCGGCGCCCAGATGCGGGCCCTGGGCGGGCTCTCGGACTCCCAGGTCGCGAGCCGAAAACGCTCTCTGGGCCTTAAGAAAACCGAACCCTATAAAATCAAACTCCCTTTTGAGGCGCTCTTTGTTCCGGTCTACCACAACAAAGCCGTACTCATCGCCCCGCAGATTCCCTTCTACAACATGCAAGGGATTTACCTTCTCGGCGGGAGAGGATGGAACAACAGCGACCTTATCCGCTACGGCGAGAAATACGTGGAAAAATCTCTATTCGTGGATGGATTTTACCCGGGCTCCGAGGAACCCCGGGTCGTGCGCTTCGTTAACGAATTCAGCCGGCTCTTCGGCCGAAAACCCGATATTTTTTCAGCTCTGGGCTATGACGCGGCCATGATCATTTTCTCGGGCCTCGCGAAAGGAGCCAACTCCCGGAGTTCGATGCGCTCGTACCTGAGCCGCCTGAGTGGTTTTGAGGGGATCATGGGCCTGACGGATATGGGCCCGAACGGGGATACGAAACGGCAGCTATTCGTCCTCACGGTCCGGAAGCGGCGAATCGAGCACCTCCAGATGGTAACCCCGCACCGGGCTATCGCCTCGAGGGGCGTCGTCCTGACCAAACCCGGTCCCGAGGCCGAGACCTCTCCGGCCCGGCCCGCTGTCAATCGATAAGTATGATAGCTACCGGCCCGGCCGAAACGGATCGAAGGCGGGCCTGGAGAGCCTTCCCGGACCCGGGCCTCTCACAGAGGGAATCGGGGTGATGATGTCCCCGATGACCGAAGAGCGCTTGCCTAAATCATGGTCCTTCTTCGTCCGGCGGGCAGCGTCTTCCCTGAAGAAACTCGACATCGGTTCTTTTCGTATCCTCGGGGAGGGGGAATCGCCGGAGGGCTCGGTGCCCCGGACATACGCCTGACGCATCGAGCCTTCGCTTCCACGCGGCACCCGGAGGCCGGTGTGGGGGTCGATGGAGATGAACCTCACCTTGTTTGGGCGCCTGAACTTGCGGCGGGGCAGCCCTTCGTGAATCGCTCCCATGATTTTCATCCAGATCGGCAAGGCCGCGCGCGCGCCGGTTTCATTTCTTCCAATCGTGGATTTATCGTCCATACCCACCCAGACGCCTGCCGAATACTGCGGCGAAACGCCGATGAACCACGCGTCCTGATAATCGTTGGTGGTTCCCGTTTTTCCCGCCAGCGGGCGCTTGAGTTCCCTGGCACGAACAGCCGTACCCGACTGAACCACGTTTTCAAGAAGGCTGAGCATCACGTAAGCCTCCTCGGGGGGAACGGATTGCGTCACCGACGGGGTCATGTTCCAAAGCGGTTTACCATCGGAATCCATCACGTAGCTGATGATATGCGGCTCGACGCGGCGTCCCCGGTTGGCGAGGGTGGCGTAAAGCGAGGTGAGTTCGAGCAGGGTAACCCCGCTCGACCCCAGGGCGAGCGAAAGATTCGCCTGAAGCGGGGAGCGGATACCGAACTGCTTGGCCCGCCTCACTATTTTTCTCACGCCCACGGAGTTGGCGAGTTTCACCGTAACCACGTTTCGAGAACGAGCGAGACCCTCCCGTAGCGTGGTGGGCCCGTAGAATTTTTCCTCGAAGTTGGTCGGCTTCCAATAACCTCGCCCGCCGTTTTGAGGGAAAATAATCGGAGTGTCCATTATGATATCCGAGGGCGTCCAGCCGTCGCTTATGGCGGCGGAGTAGACCACCGGTTTAAACGCCGAGCCCGGCGGACGCACCGCCTGGTAGGCGCGGTTGAACTGGCTTCGCTCGAAATCGTAGCCCCCCGTCATCGCGCGGATGGCGCCCGTGGAAGGCTCGATCACGATCGCCGCCGCCTGGACATCGGGCTCTTGAACCAGGGCCACGGGCACTCCCCTGGGTGCGGGGCCTTCGTCCTTCTTCTCGCGCTCAAGACGCTCGACGAGAATGACATCCCCGCGCCTGAGGATTTCTTTCAAGTCCTCGAGGATCAAATTTCTTCCGTTTTTCCGGGGGCCGAACGGACGGGCCCATTCCGCGTTCTCAAGATTCAGGACAGCGGTCCCCCGCCTCAGGCGAAGGAGGGCGGTTTCGGATTCGAGTTCGGCGACCACCGCCGGGAACCAGCGTCCGGTCCGGAATTCCCGCCGTTTCGCGCGCGCGCCCATGAGCTTCGAGACCATTCGCCACACCCGCCCGCCGGCCCATCTCAAATCCACCGACCCGATTGGACCCCTGTAACCGCGGCGGCGATCAACGGTCATTATCCCCCGCTTGACCGAGGTGATGGTTTCGCGCTGCATTGATCGGCGGAGGGTGGTGTGAATCTTGATCCCTCCCCGGTAGAGCTTCGCCGCACCGAACATGCGCTCCGCCCGCCGCCTGACATACTCGACGGCACAATCGGCCTCGCCCGGCCCTCGTATTTTTTTCACGAGCCGAATCGGGGTCACCTCGGCCTCGGCCCATTCCCGGGGGGTGATGAAGTTTTCCTCGATCATCCGCCGGAGCACATGCGCCCTGCGCCGAAGGGCACGCCGGTAGAATTTGAATGGGCTGTATGAGGTGGGCGCCCGGGGAAGACCCGCCAGGAGAGCCGCCTCGGGAAGGCTAAGCGCCTCCGCGTTTTTTGCGAAATAGACGCGGGAGGCGGCCTCGATGCCGTAGGCCCCCTCGCCGAAATAAATCTGGTTGAGGTAGAAATTTAGGATTTCGCGCTTGCTGTAAGTCTGCTCTATCCGAATTGCGAGAATGGCCTCCCGAATTTTGCGGTCGATACTTCTCTCGGGACTCAAAAACAGCGACTTGGCAAGCTGCTGCGTGATTGTGCTCCCACCCTCGACCACCCCCCAGTCCAAAAGGTTCTTGATCGCCGCCCTGGCGATACCCACCAGATCGACGCCCGGATGCTCCTCGAAGCGCGCGTCCTCGGTCGCGAGGATAGCCTGGATCACCACGTCGGGAATCTGATCGAGGGTGACGAGAACCCGCTTCTCGACGTAGAACTCGCGGAGCAGGCTTCCGCTCTGATCGAACACTCGCGAGACGAGACTGGGCTTGTGCTTTCTGATGCGAGTAACGTCGGGAAAGTCAGCGGCCACCATCTGGTAGTAGTAGATTCCAACGCCGGTGGCGCTCACCCCAGCCAGCACTCCCAAAAT
>JAPYQX010000329.1 GCA_029937135.1 Nitrospinota bacterium | reverse complement strand
TGGTGATCGGCTACGGGATGACGCAGTGCCCGCTCCTTTACTCCCTCCGGGCGGATAACTCGGTGGAATTTTCGGGGCTGGACATCTGCCGCGATGCCCTGCGCGACGCGATTATCCGAGAGCGGAATGCCCCTCCCGATTTAAATCGAGGAAAGGAACTCTGACATGATCGATTTCGGCAAGCTGCCGAATTTCAGTCGGGATGAATTTCCACAGGGGATAGACGACCACTGCTCCTCCATCCTGTTCGCCGGGCTCCAGGCTTTCCGTGCGGCCCTGGGCCGGCGCGTCATGCCCTCACCTCTCACAGCCGGATGGTTCCGCCCGGACGCCGAGGCCGTCGGTAGCCGCCATTACTGCGTGGGCCGGAAGTCGGACGCCGGGGATATCTTTCCCGAGGGATCGATAGTCCAGGCGTGGCGGGTGGCCGTGTCGATGGGTTTTTGGGGCGGGGTGGGTGTTTACTACGACACCAGCCCGGGGCCGATGCTCCACCTGGACCTCAGACCGACTCCCTCGGGGACGCTTCCCCTTTGGTGGTGCCGTGTGGAGGGGAAATATTACTACCCCTCGAACGGCGGCCATCAGGCTGAGATGTTCTTCGGGAAACTTCACGAAAAAGGGAGGGATTGATTGTGGACTGGAAGGATATCGCCGGAGACGTAGCAAAGGGCGCGCCGATGATTGGCCGCCTGCTCGGGCTGATATTGCCGGGCGCGGGGCTGGTCGGGGAAGTCATCGGCGGAATCACCTCGATGATAGCGGGCGAGCTCGGCGTCAAGGAGACGCCCGAGGTCGTCGCTATCGCCATCAAGGACCCGGCGGCTCTGGCGAAACTGAAAGAGCTTGAACTCACCCATGCCTACGACCTCCGCGTCATGGTGCTCCATGCGGACACCGCGCGGCTCGCCGATATCAACAAGACCATCCGTGCCGAGGCCGGGAGCGAGGATAAATACGTCCGGCGGATGCGCCCGACCTTTGGCTATTCGATGTGTTTGAACATGCAGATATTTTTCTTCGCGATCTTGTGGACGGTCTGGACGAACCCGGACAAGGCACCCGCGATTATCAGGGCGATGGGCGATGGCATGAGCGTCACCCTCCCGACCGGCCTCGCCGTTCTCGGCATCTATCTCAAGAAACGATCCGACGACAAGAACACCGCCGCCGGCCACGCGCCGCCGGTTGGGCTCCTCGGCCAGGCCATGAAAATGATCGGGAAGGGGTAAGACGACTCACCTGGCGGCGAGATCAAGATAACGCGAGCATCCCGCCGCCCCGCCCGATGAACATCATTCCCGCATTGCCAGAAACACCACGCCCGGCCACGCGCCTCGGAACCTTCCAGCCCAACCTCTTTGCCCCCCTTCGACGGCTCCAGCCCCAACTCGGGGCATCTCCCCAGCTTTAGGGTTTTCGGGAGGCATCCGCCTCCGCTTCTGGATATACATAATGGAGGGTGTTATTATTTCGGGCCGAAGCAACACAAACGAATCAGACAAGGTAATTACGAAATATATTCGTTATTTCATCGCTTGCCTGAAAGTTCTTCAAAACTCGGCCAATACCAAAAACTAGGGAATATCTCTTTAGTTTTCAATAGCTTAAAAAGGAAATTAGTCAATGCCAGCCATTAAAATTGCGATTGCAGGTGTGGGGAACTGTGCGAGTTCGCTCCTGCAGGGAATCGAATACTACCGGAACAACCCGGGCGATGATCTCGGCCTGATGCATCGGGAGCTGGGCTGCTTCGGTCCCGAGGATATCCAGGTTGTCGCGGCCTTCGACATCGATGTCCGCAAGGTGGACCGCCCGCTCCACGAGGCGATTTTCGCGCCGCCAAACTGCACCAAAACAATCTGGAAAGATGTCCCGAATCTCGGGGTGACCGTCCAGATGGGTCCCGTCCTCGACGGCGTGGCCGATCACATGAAGGAATACCACCCCGACCGCACTTTCGTGCCCGCCGAGACCGACCCGGTGGATGTCGAGGCCGTTCTCCGCAAAAGCGGCGCCGAGATGCTGCTCAACTACATGCCGGTGGGCTCCGAGGAAGCGGCGCGCCATTACGCCGAGGCCGCTCTCGCCTCGGGCGTTTCGTTCATCAACTGCATGCCCGTGTTCATTGTCTCGGACCCCAAATTCGCGGCGCGCTTCACCGACGCGGGGATACCCGTCGTCGGCGACGACGTGAAGGCCCAGCTCGGAGCCACGATCCTCCACCGCACCCTTGTGAAGCTGTTCGCCGACCGCGGCGTCAAAATCAAGCGGACCTATCAGCTCAACACCGGCGGCAACACCGATTTCCTGAACATGCTGGAACGCTCCAGGCTCCACTCAAAGAAAATATCGAAAACATCGGCTGTGCAAAGCCAGCTCGACGAGCCCCTCGAGGCGGACAACATCCACATCGGCCCGAGCGACTACGTCCCCTGGCAGAATGACAACAAGATATGCTTCCTGCGGATCGAGGGAGAGGGCTTCGGCGGCATCCCGCTCGAGATCGAGGCCAGGCTCTCCGTCGAGGATTCACCCAACTCGGCGGGCGTCGTCATCGACGCGGTGCGCCTCTGCCGCATGGCGCGCGACCGCGGGGAGGCCGGCCCGCTCTACCCGGTGAGCGCCTACTTCATGAAGCACCCGCCTGTTCAGATTCCCGACACCTGCGCGAAACAGCTCCTCGACGAGTTCGTCGCCGGAACGCGCCGGGCCAGCGAGCCCGTGGTCGTAACGAGCGACTGCGCTTCATCGGTTGAGGGCGCCAGCCTCTAGCTTCGGGGCTTGCCGCGAGGCGCCCCATGGAGCCCCGGCGGCATGGCATTTTGGGCACCCCCCGGCCGGCAGAAGGAAATGGGTAGCCGGGTTGAGTGCCCGGCTCGGGTTGAGCGCCCGAACCGGGATAACCCGTATCTCTCCAACGCGTTTCCCCCGGCCACGGCGCACCCTCACACCGCCGGGAGACCTCTTTCTCACAGCCGTCCAGGACATCCTGATAACAAACCACCAGCTCGAATCGCGCTTTGAGCGCTGTGCGGTGCCGGGAGGCAGCGTGAGCCGCACCCCGTCCACGACAACAATATCCGCCGAGGGGGTTCTTTCGAGAATTTCCACACTCGCCCGGCGGCAGTTCCCGTAACCGCAGCAATTCTCGGGTACGCCCGGGGGAAGACCCGGGCGGTCATCATCCACCGTCGCGAGGAAAAAAGGCACAAGAGCGAGAAGAATGAATCACTTCATGATTCCGCTCCCGGTGAGACCGAGGGGCTGGCGAGGACGATCCCCGCGAGCCGGGGAGATCGGCCTGGACTGAGATCATATTTATTTTACCACACCCCCGGTTCTAAACAGGCGTACCGGATTTCGCACCAGCTT
>JAPYQX010000019.1:3217-19098 GCA_029937135.1 Nitrospinota bacterium | reverse complement strand
GAACGTCGTGAGACAGTTCGGTCCCTATCTGTCGTGGGCGCAGGAGATTTGAGGGAAGCTGACCCTAGTACGAGAGGACCGGGTCGGACGAACCGCTAGTGTTCGAGTTGTGGCGCCAGCCGCAATGCTCGGTAGCTATGTTCGGAAGGGATAACCGCTGAAAGCATATAAGCGGGAAGCCCCTCCCAAGATTAGATCTCCCTGGACTTCGGTCCCTTAAGGCTCCTCCAAGACTAGGAGGTTGATAGGCCGGAGGTGTAAGCGTAGCAATACGTTCAGCTGACCGGTACTAATTGGCCGTGAGGCTTGACCGTATCTCGTCTTGATTATTCATTTTGATTGGATGAGTGCTGCTCTAGGCAAAGCATTCGCCTGTCTCGTGTGATTCGGTTGTCAAGATTTTGAAGGAATTCCCGGTGGCAATTGCGGCGGGGCCACACCCGTTCCCATCCCGAACACGGAAGTTAAGCCCGCCAGCGCCTATGGTACTGCGATCTTTTTCGTGGGAGAGTGGGTCGTCGCCGGGGTAAACTAAAAAACCCTGCTGATCGAAAGGTCGGCGGGGTTTTTTAATGCCCCAGGTTGAGGGGTAGCAAACTCGACGGGTGAGGCGTAGTGAAATAGACAAAGTCAAAAAGGCAAAAGTGAAATGATCCAAGCCGGGAATCCGCCGGGTTTAAATGAAAACGAAAAGCTCCCTTCTTTCCCTATTCCATGGACGCCGGACTCGGACGCGGGGGTGTTCCTGTTCAATCAGCGGGAATACTGGTGCGCGCGCGAGGCCTGGGAGCGGGTCTGGAATGAGACCGAAGCCCCCGCGAAGCTTTTCTACCAGGGGCTTAGTCTGCTAGCGGCAGGGTACGTGAGTTTTCAACAGCGCGACCACAAGGGCGCGGCGGCGAACCTGAGAAAAGGTCTCGACAGGTTTCACGCCCTCGACGACGCCGTGGGCGATCTCGATGTCCCCATCCACTACAAGAATATCGTGAACCGGAGCCGCGGGGTCCGCGTGAGCTTGCTCGATCAGGGGGAGGCGCGGTTGGTTGCCCGCGCCTGGGACCTATGGCCACGGATCGAATTCCGGGAGTAGGCGCTAGCGGGCGCTTTTTTTGACGGGTTTATTGACGGGAAATTTAGCCCGCTTGCCCGAGAGGACGCGGGCAATGTCCCCTCCGGCGGTGCGGGCGATGGCTTCGAGGCACTCGACCGTCGAGCCCGCCATGTGCGGGGTGAGAATAATCCCCGGCGCGTCGAATATCGGGCTCTTCGGGTCGGGCGGCTCCCCTTCGAGAACATCGAGCGCCGCGCCGGCCAGTCTGCCGCTAACGAGCGCACGCGCCAAAGCCTTTTCATCGATGAGCGGCCCGCGCGCGGCGTTGACCAGAAACGCCCCTTTTTTCATCTTCGAGATCGTCTTCCTGTTGATGAGGTGGTGCGTCGCCGGAATATACGGGGCGTGCAGGGAAACAATATCGGAGACCGCCAGAAGGGCGTCGAGCTTTAGCGGCCTGGCCCCCCGGGCGCGAATCTCCTTGAATGGAAGTCCCGGGTCGTGGGCGCATACTTTCATGCCGAAGGCATGGGCGATGCGGGTGACGCGCTCGCCGATTTGACCGAGCCCGACCAGTCCCAGCGTTTTGCCCTTGAGCTCGCCGCCGGTGTGGCGCGCTTCCCCCCACACGCGCTCGGCGGCGACCCGGCCTGCGCTCTGGGGTATCCGCCGAATCAGACTTAGCATCAGCCCGATTGTGAGCTCCGCCACCGAATCCGCGTTCGCCCCGGGAGTGTTCGTGACCAGGACCCCCCGCTCGGTGCAGGCGGACACGTCCACCTGATCGACTCCCGCGCCGTGAACGGCGATGACGCGCAAATCGGGCAAGCGGCCAAGGAGAGATGGAGTGATATAGCCCGGCCGGAGAAGAATCCCACCCGCGCCTCGAAATAACTTGGCGAAGCGCTCTTCCCGGGTTCGGGTCAGCGGGCTGAAGGGAAGGGGCACCACCTTGACCGGCGCGACGCCCTTGAGCGCGGCGCGCACGGGCCCGAGGGCGACGGGAAAATCATCCGTAGCCGTTACGGCGACCCATCCGCGAGAGGAGGCGGCCATGCGAATCAGTTGGAATCGGAGGCGGAATAATCTCCGTCAAAGGAATATTCGGCGCGCGCTTTTTGAATGGAAAGCAGACCCTCGCGCAGGTCGCGTTCGACGGCGTCGCGTTTGCGATCCTTCGGATCTCCATAACCGCCGCCGCTCGGCACCTCGAGAACCAGGCGATCTCCCGGACTCATCACCCATTGCCGTTTGGGGTTTATTGGCCGGCCGTTCAGAGTCACCTTTCCAACCCGGCCGTTTTTTCCGCCGAACAGGCCATAGGCAGGGTGGCGCGTTCTCTCGCTGAGGAAGCTGAGGAGAATTTGAACATTTGAAAGGGATTTGACGATTACCTGCTGGCCGTTACCGCCCACGAACTCGCCTGATCCGCCGCTGTCGCGGATAATGGCTTTCCGCTCCACCAGGAGGGGGACGATGTGCTCGAGAATCTCGATAGGCGTGTTCGAGGTGTTCGAGGGGAAGCTCAGGCAGCTAATCCCGTCGTGATTCTTCGAGGCGCCCTGCCCACCGTTGAGGAAGAAGTTTCCGGCGAAACGGTGGGACAGCTTGTCCACGCCGGCGGCGTTGATGGCCCATACGGGGCTTCCACTGGCCGCCTGGACCATTTCGGGAACGGCCTTGCAAAGCGCCCCGAAAATCACCGAGGGGATGAACTGGCCGACCATTGAGCGGCCGTTGACCGGCGCGGGGTAGCGCGGGTTGAGGATGCTCCCCTCGGGCGCGGTCACCGTGATAGGCCGGAAATTTCCCTCGTTGTTGGGAACGGTCGGACAGAAAAGGCATTTCAGCGAATAAGCCGAGTAGGCGAATACGTAGTTCAAAACCGCGTTGAGGCCGCGATCCACCTGAGGCGATGTGCCCGTATAGTCCACCACGATGCTGCTGCCCCTTACCCTGACCTCGACACGGATAATCAGCGGTTCGTCGTAGCCGTCCGTATTGACATGAAAGCGGTATTCGCCATCGGGCACTTTTTTGATCGCCTCGCGCATGGCATTTTCCGATCGCTGGAATATCGTCGTAGCGACGGAGTCGAGGTCGCGGAGCTTGTATTCCTCGAGCATGGCCTGGACGCGCTGGGCCGCGAGTTTTCCTCCGGCCATGTGAGAGATTAAATCTCCCTCGACCTGCTCGGGGACCCGAACGTTGGCGCGGATGATTCGGAGAATATCGGGATTCACCTCACCCTCGGTCATGTATTTACACGGCGGAAGCTGAAGGCCTTCCTCGTAAATGTCCCTGACCTCGGGGGAGCGGAGCTTTCCACCCATGTCGGTGGCGTGCGATGTAATGCCGATGAAGCCGACGATGTTTTTCTTGTTGAAAATCGGCGCGAGCGAGGTCATGTCCTGAAGATGTCCCGTGCCCAACCAGGGATCGTTGGTCAGGACCAGATCGTCCGGCTGAAAAGATTCGACCGGGAAGATTTTTAAAAGCTTACGGATGGTCAGCGGCATCGAGCCCACGAAACTGGGCATGGTCGAGCCGGCGTGGGAGATGGCATAGCCCTTCGTATCGAGAAGAACCACGGCGAACATATGCGTTTCGCGCACCGTGGTGGAAAACGCCGTCCGGATAATTTCCATGGCCGACTCCTCGGCGATGGCGATAAGCCGGCTCCAGAGCACTTCTAACGTGATCGGATCGATTCCCTTTCGGGCCATCGTTAATTGCCTCCTAGAGCTCGATTATCAGATTCAGATTTTTATCGACCGAAAAGCTCGACCGTGATCCGATAACCGTTGTGGTCTCCCGCTCTTCGACCAGGGCCGGCCCCTTGAATTTCTGGTTGGGCCGGAGAAGATAGCGGTTGTATACGTTTACCTTCCGGAAACCCTTTGATTCCGGAAGATAAATCCGTTGGGTGCCTTTTAGCGGATTTCCGCTTCCCTTCGTGGGGAAGTTGGCGAATTTAAAGGTCACCGTCGGAGACGGTCCGATTCCAAAAATTCTCCAGTTAAACACACGCAAGGGCACATTGTTGATCGCGCGGCCGTGCGCCTCGACGTATTTGTCCCGGAAGGATTTTTCGATGACTTCCATATGATTGGACTTGAGTTTTCCCGTAGGAATTGAAACTGATAATGGGTATCCTTGGCCCTCGAAGCTGATATCCGCCATGCGCTCGATCTGGATATCCCGCTCTTTCACCCCTGCGGCCTTGAGGAGGGAGTAACACTGCTTCTCTCGTTCCGCGAAGAGAGTGTTGAGTCTTTCGACATCCACCTCTTCGAGCGGGGAAACATAGCTGTCCACGGTATCGACCTTGAAGGGAACGGTGAGCAGCCCCAGACTCGATGCCAGACCCGCGGCGGGCGGACAGATAATCCGATGAAGACCGACCTTGCGCGCGAGATGGAAGGCATGAACAGGGCCAGCCCCTCCCGTGGCGACGAGGGTGAAATTTCGGGGGTCGTTTCCGCGCTCGGAAAGCTGGATACGGGTAGCGGCGGCCATCGTCTCGTTGACGACCTCGTGAATTCCCCAAGCGGCCTGAACTTCTTGGCTTTTTAGAGGTTCGGCGATGTTCTTCCGGATAGACTGGGAGGCGGCCTCGGAGAATATTTCCATCATTCCGCCGAGGAAATATGCGGGGTTGATGTAGCCGAGTAAAAGATCCGCGTCGGTGACCGTGGGCTTGTCCCCTCCGAGGCCGTAGCAAGCGGGACCGGGGGAGGCCCCCTGGCTTTCGGGCCCGACTTTGAGAAGTCCCATCTCATCGACATAGGCGATGCTTCCGCCGCCGGCGCCCGCCTCGATCAAATCGATGCACGGAACCTGTATGGGAAGGCCGCTGTTTTTCTTAAAACGCTTTACACGCGCAATCTCGAAATTGAACGTAAAGTGAGGTATGGATTTTTCGATGATGCAGGTTTTCGCGGTCGTTCCGCCCATGTCGAATGCAATCAGATCCTCAAAACCACTCTGGGCGCCGAAATAGGCGGCGGCCAGCGCCCCGCCGGCCGGACCCGATTCGATCATCCGGATCGGAATCTTCGCGGCGGACTGGGCCGTCGCGATCCCACCGTTTGAAAGCATGAGATAGAGGGGCACATCGTCGAGATTCGCTTCGAGGTCCTCGAGATAGCGGGAGACAATGGGTTGGATATAAGCGTTGGCGACTGTGGTGGAAGTCCGTTCGTATTCACGAATTTCGGGACAGACCTGAGAGGAGAGGCTGAAACTCACATCAGGGAAGAATTCGGCAATGGACTCCGCGATGGTTTCTTCGTGCTCGGGGTTGATATAGGAGTGAAGCAAGCAAACCGCTATCGAGTTCACTCCTTTATCGACGAGTTCCTGGATGGTGACTTTTACTTCCTGGGGACTGAGCGGCTGGAGAATCTCGCCAGTTCCGGAAATCCTCTCGGTGATTTCCCGGCGCATCGACATCGGCACCAGAGGCTCCGGGAACTCGGGAACGAGATCGTAAATGTCGTATCTCGATTCCCGCCCGATGAGGAGGATATCCACGAATCCTTTGGTCGTGATCAGGCCAGTGGTCGCTCCCTTTCGCTCGATGATGGCATTGGTTGCCAGCGTTGTGGCGTGAATGGCCTGGCTGAGTTCCTTGAAGCGAAGTCCGAATTCATCGAGGAGCGCGCGAAGGCCCGCCAGGGCGCCGATTGAGGGGTCATGGGGGGTAGTCAGATATTTTCCGACAAGGGATTTGCCACTTCCCTTGTCATATATGACGACATCGGTAAAGGTGCCCCCGATATCAATAGCGGCGACCAATCGCCGCCGGGACGATGATTTTGGACGTGGTTTATTTGTCATATAGAGTTTATCGCTCGAGGTCTATCGGGTGGGACTTGGGTACCACCTCGGTTCGCATGCTCTTTTTAGATTCTGAGCACTTGGGGAAGATGCGGCTCCAAAAGCATATAACTACAATAAAAACCGAGGGTTGTCAATGGTTTAGGTCGGGTTGATTTGTTAATCGTAGGTATATCAAATAGATACGGAAAGAATCCCTCGAACGGATTATAATATAAATAACAAAAGAAGCTTGAAGTTTTTTTTATTTAATTGATTTTCAACTGTTTAGGTGCGATGTTTTTATGGATTGGAAGTGTCCGTTTTATTTTATTTTTTGTATTTTGAATAGGTATATATGAACGACAATCAACGTAAGTGCATGAATGTCAATGTAAAACAAGGAATCCATGGTTTGATGCAGGGTCTCTTGGTTTAAAGGGAGAGTTGAAAAAAAAATTAATATGGCGAAAAAAAAACAGATTCCAACTCTTATCGATTGCGATCCGGGAATTGATGATGCCCTGGCCATTGCGCTGGCACTGGCCTCTCCGGAACTCGACCTGAGGGCCATTACCACCGTGAACGGGAATGTGCCGGCCCGATGGGCCTACAGGAACGGGTGCCGGGTGGTCTCCTTCCTCGGGATGCATTTAAGATCTCCCCGGCCCCTGCCGGCGGTCTATCCGGGTGCGGGGCGTCCTCTCGGGGGCGGCCGCGTTGATCGGAAAATTTCGGTCTCGATTCACGGCGAGGACGGCCTCGGGGATCTCTTTCGAAAAAGAAAGCCCCCCGCCCCCGGGCTTCCGAACAAAAACAGGCTTCCGGACGAATCCCGAGTTGCCAGTCAAGGGATTGAATCCAGCCAAGTCATCGTTTCTCTTTCCCGGAGCCTCGGTAGCGCCCTTTCGATTATTGCTATCGGTCCTCTGACCAACCTGGCGCTCGCGGTCAGGCGCGACCGAATGGCCCTGGCCGGGGTCGGCCGCATCGTTGTCATGGGAGGAGCGGCGCAGATGCCTGGAAATGCGAGCTCGACCGCCGAGTTTAATGTGCACTGCGATCCCGAGGCCGCCGAGTTGGTCATGAATTGCGGCGCGCCTATCACAATGATCGGGCTCGATGTGACCCGGCGCGCGGTTCTGCCTTCCCGGTCGCTCAGGGGCGGTGGGGAGTTTCGCGGGGCGCTTCGTGATCTAGTGCGTCCGTATATCGGATTCTCAAAACGCCGCCGGGGGGTGGATGGCGTCACTCTTCACGACCCCTTGGCGGTCGCCGCCGCGATGGAGCCCGGCCTGGTGGGTTGCCTGCGCCGAAAGGTCTCGGTTGAGTGCGGAAACGGCCCGGCGAGGGGAATGACCGTGGTGGACCTCCGGCCCGGGGCGGGCGCGCCTGTATCTCACACCCGGAGGGTGGAGGTGGCGATGGAGGTGGATGAAAAGCGGTTTCTGCGTCTTTTTTTAAGCAGGCTCAGGGCTTATCGTGGCTGGTCCTGACAGGGCCGCGCCAGCGGTGCTCGTCATCGGAAGCGCCAACATCGATATCTCCGTCTCCGTGGACCGGCTCCCGGCTCCGGGCGAAACAGTTTTGGGCGGCGATCGCCGGGATCGTTGGGGGGGGAAGGGAGCCAATCAGGCCCTTGCCGCCCTCAGGGCGGGCGCGCGGGTCCGGTTCGTATCGGCGACGGGCGATGATTCCACTGGCGCCACTTACCGGCGGAGGCTCCTCTCGGAGGGGCTCCAGCGCCGGGGGCTTTTCACCGTTCCCGGCCCGACCGGAACCGCGCTGATCATCGTGGACAAGGCGGGCCGGAACCAGATTGCGGTCTCGCCCGGCGCTAATGCCCGGCTGACGCCGCGCCTCATGGGCCAAGATAAGGGCGTGCTCGATTTTGGCGATGCCGTACTGGCTCAGCTAGAGATACCCGTTGCGTCCGTGATGGCGGCCTTCCGGTCGGCCAGACGGCGGGGGGCCGTCACCATCCTCAATCCCGCCCCGGCTCCGGGGCCGCTTTCTCCTGAACTGATTGAACTGGCGGATGTCATTGTTCCGAATGAAACCGAGGCCGTCGCTCTTGTCGGAGGCGCCACCCCCCGGAGCGAGGCCGGGTTTTTGCGCATATGCCGGGCGCTAGTAAAGAAGGGTGCCGGGTCCGTGGTGATCACCGCGGGTGCGAAGGGCGCATTGCTCCACGCGGAGGGGGAGAGCGCCTGGGTGAGGCCTCCCGGCGGCCTCCGGGTGGTGGATACCACCGGGGCGGGCGATGTTTTTTCGGGTGCCTTGGCCGCCTCGTTGGCGGAAGGGGCCGCTTTAAAGAGAGCCGTCCGGTTCGCGGTCGCGGCGGGCGCCCTTTCGGTCCGGAAAAAGGGGGCTCAGGAGGGGATTCCCGGCGGAAGGGCGATCCGGGAAGCCCTGCGGAGGACCTCATGGGAGCCTGTAAAGCGTGGTTGACTTCAAAATTCAACCCCCTTACGGTTCATACCCTGAATTGAAGCTATAGAAAATTGACGGAATTCCGTACTTTAAAAAAGGCCGCGAGGAGAAGCGTTCATGCCGATGGATTGGGATGATTTTAAAGCAAGAAAGCAGGGCGGAGGCGGAGGCGGGATTGGACCCCCGCAAATCCGGATTCCGGAATTCAAGATGCCGAACATGAAGCTTTCCGGGGCGTTTATTGTTGTTATCGCATTGGGCTTGTGGCTGATGACGGGCGTTTATATCGTTGGGCCCGACGAGCAGGGAATCGTACTCCGGTACGGAGCCATAACCCGGGTGACTTCCTCGGGGCTGAACTATCACATGCCCTTTCCGTTCGAGGCGGTTTTTACCCCCAAGGTAACGGAAGTCAAGCGGATTGAAATCGGGTTCAGAACCATCGACCCCGGCCCGCCGGCCCGGTACACGGACAAGCCGAGCGAATCGCGGATGTTGACCGGCGACGAAAACATGGTTGATCTGGATGTCATCGTCCAGTACCGGATTTCCGATGCCCCCAAATATCTCTTTAATATACGCAATCCGGAAACGACCGTGCGTCATGTGGCCGAAGCGGCCATACGCCAGGTGGTGGGCAGCAAGCCGATCGACGAGGCGCTGACGACCGGAAAGGGCGTTATCCAGGCCGAGACGTTGAAGGTGATTCAGAATGTCCTGAATCTGTACGACAGCGGGCTCAGCGTGGTGGCGGTTCAGCTTCAGGATGTCACCCCGCCCAGGGAAGTGATTCAGTCCTTCAAGGATGTCGCCAGCGCGCGCGAGGATAAAAACCGCCTTATCAACGAATCCCAAGGCTACCGGAACCAGGTGATACCCGAGACGAGAGGTAAGGCGGCCCGGGTCCTTCGCGAGGCCGAGGCCTACCGGGAAACGAAAATCAGGCAGGCCCGGGGCGACGCTGACCGTTTCCTGGCGACGCTTCGGGAATATAAAAAGGCACCCTATATCACCAGAAAGCGCCTTTACCTTGAAATGATGAAAGAGGTTATGCCGACCGTGGACAAAGTCATACTCGACAAGAATAACGCTTCCGGAATTTTGCCGATTCTCTCGCTCAGGGGAGATGCATTGAAGGATCTGAAACGATGACGCAAGCGCCCGCGGTTCCCAAAAAACTCATCGGTCTCCTGGTTGTCGCGGTGTTGGCCGTGATCCTGGTAAATTCAATCTTTTTCACGGTTCGCGAAGATCAGCAGGTCGTCGTGACCCGCCTGGGGAAACCGGTCCGGGTTCTCAGGGAGGCCGGACTTCACTTACGGACGCCGTTCCTGGAGCAGCTCACCTTTTTCGACAAGCGGCTCCTCGAGTACGACTCGAATCCCACCGAAATCATCACTCAGGACAAAAAGTCGTTGGTTATCGACAACTTCTCCCGTTGGCGAATCGTCGATCCCCTCAAATTCCTCCGGACCGTCCGGAATGAAGTGGGGGCCCAGGCTCGCCTGGACGACATCATCTACAGTGAATTGCGGGTGGAACTCGGCCGTAAAGAACTGGTGAATATCGTCGCCAATGACCGGGCTGTCCTGATGGAGCAGGTGACGGAGGTAAGCAACGGGAAAGCGGACAAGTACGGGATCGAGATCGTGGACGTTCGCCTCAAGCGCGCCGATCTTCCCCAGGAGAACCTGAAGGCGATCTTCGGCCGCATGCAGGCCGAGCGCAACCGGATCGCTGGCCAGTACCGCTCCGAGGGAAAAGAGGAGGCCCAGAAGATCCGGGCCGAGACGGACCGCGAGCGTGATATCCTGTTGGCCGAGGCCTACGAGAAAGAACAAAATATCAAGGGAGTGGGCGACGCGAAAAACATCGAGCTCACGGCGCAGGCGTTCGGTCAGGATACCGAGTTTTACTCGTTCCTCAAGAGCCTGGAGGTTTACAGGGCCACGCTGAAGGAAAAGACGATGCTTCTCCTCCCTTCGGACAGCGAGTTTCTGAAATTCTTGCAGGGTTCGGGCATGAAGGTGCCCGAAGGCGAAATGAAGAATTAGCCAGGCCGGGGGCGGCCGCTCTGGCGCGCCGCTCCTTGGCCGGGCCGTTTCCCGCTCCGTCCGGGGCGGGTTTTTTATTTTCCCCTGCCGGAAGACGAGCGGAATAGTTTCGTCATGCTTTCTCGAATCGCCCGGCTCACCGTTTTCCGGATGAGAGACGCCATCCCCGAGATGTGGTCGTAGTTGGTGGTGAAGAGATGAAACTCCCGCCGGTCCGGCACGACTTCCACCGTCCGGGTGATGATTCTCCGGGCGTTCCGGTTTCCCCACTTCATAATCACCCGGATAGTCCCCCGGTTCTTGGCCTCGTAAAACCGGCCCCGGCCTGAAAAATCGAGCCGCTCGATCTCACCGAATATGGCGTGTTCCGCGTTGATGTTCGGAAGCGTGTCGAGCTGGCCGTTCCACTCGCCGGGGACGGGGCGCATCCCCGCGTTCGATAGAAACTCTCTCACCAATCGCGTAAAGCCCGCGGACATCGATTCCGGGCCGGGGATATAGTTCACCGACAGGTTTCCCCAAACGTAAATTCCGAACGATCCTTTCTCTTTCCGAAGGTCCACGAAGGGCGCGACGATGATCTCCGGAAACGCCTGAACGGAGGGGTCAAGCAGGGCCGCGGGCCTGGGGCCCTCGTACCTGAGGTTGATCCGGCGCTCGACCCGGGAGGCCGCGCACCCCCACAGGGCCGCCATGATCAGAAAAGCGGCCGCTCCCCGAAGAAGTTTTTTGCCGGTTCGCATCGGATTCCCCCTTTATCGGTATGGGTTTTTTCGTCTCTGGCGGCAGGGGTTATTTTTTCAGGTAATCGTCTGTTCCGTCGAGCCAATCGCTTCGGATGGGGCTGAATATATCGTAGTCATAAACGGTTTCATCTCCCAGAACCTCGGCCGAGTGCGGCGCGTTCGGGGGGATGAGAAGAGACTCACCGGGCCCTACCTCGATTGTCTCTCCGTCCACGACGAACCGGAGGCGGCCCTTGAGGACGTGGGAGATTTGTTCGTTTTCGTGGGCGTGGAGAGGTACTTTACAGCCCGGTTTGAGCTCTAGCCGGCAGAGCATTTCATTTACTCCGACGATCATTTTCCGGCTGAATTTGTCGGTGACCTGCTCGGCGGGCATTTCGTCCCAGTTAAATTTTTTGGCTGGCATGTTTCCCCCCCCTTCTTGCCTGAGCGCTATCTGCTTTTTCGATACTTCATGGCGTGGGCGATTGTAGCGTAAAGAGATGTTCACTGCCGTGAGATGACGCCGTTCAAACCGGTGGCGCGGCTCAGGCGGAGTCTCGAAGAGATCAGGCGGTTGAAGGAAAGGATCAGGAAGCGTCCGGATAAAACCCGGAAAGTTTACAGTTTGTAATTCGGCAGGGAGCGGACGAAATCCTTCCGAAGGACCCGGCCGGCCTTGAGGACGAAATAATCGGGTCTGTATTGGATAATGCTGCTCATCGGCGCAATGGGACAATCCCTGGGGACGATCATGTTGTTCTGGCCCTCGCGGGGAAGGTAGCGCTCGGCGTCGTCCTCGGTGAGTTCCACCTCGCGCGAGCCGCTACCGCCGGCGGCCTTGCAATCTTCGCAAGGAAAGATTTTGCTGTACTCGCAGGGTATTTTCTCGCCCATCGGCCTTCTCCTGTGCTAGGTGAAAACGTCCACGAATGCTAGAGGCCCGGAGGAGGCGGTGTCAAGCCACCGCCGGGAGCGGAGGCCGCTCCGGGGTCCGATTACTTGCTGTTTCAATCACATGGAAGATGACCGGGCGGTGCGGCCGGCCGCCGTTGAATTCGCCCGTCGATATCAGTATAAAAGGCGCTCGGGGGAATCCGGGAATAATCGAATAGGGCGGAATCGCGGCCGGGAGGGTCCTGTCCGCTTGTCTTGCCCCTGTTTCAGCGGAGGATAATCTATGCCACGCATGACGGAAAAAATGCTCGACGGAGGGGAACCCTTCCCGAGCATCGAGGTGGACCAGGTCGGCGGCGGGAAAATTTCCCTGCCCGGCGATCTGGCGGGTAGCTGGGGAGTGGTTCTTTTCTACCGGGGTCACTGGTGACCCTACTGCAAGCAGCAGCTGACTGCCTTCGCCAAGGCCTCGAAACTGGCCGATGAAGGTATCAAGGTTGTTGCAATCTCCGTGGACACGGAGGAGCAGGCGAAAGGGACTGTCGAGGAGTGCGGGGTCAATTTCCCGGTGGGTTATGGTATCGACAACAAGGCGGTTTCGGAGCTGACGGGCTGTTTTTACGAGGAAAAGCGCCAAATCCTCCACAGCACGGGCTACATCGTCAAGCCCGACGGAACGGTTGCCGTTGGCGTCTACAGCACGGGGCCCATCGGGCGCCTCGTCTGGCAGGATGTTGTCGCCATGGTGCAGTACATGAAGAATTTGGCCGCCCAGAAATAACCGGGCGCGCCGCTTGAATAAGGGCCGGGAGCTTCGCGCTCCCGGCCCTTATGCGTGTAAAATAAGAGTTCTGGATATTATCCATTTTTTTGGAGGAATTAATATGCCCAAGGCGAATGACCTGATACTCGATACTGGCGATCTTTTTCCAAGTATCGAGATCAAAAAAGTCGGCGGCGGGAATATCGTACTGCCCGACGAGTTGAGCGGCTCGTGGGGCGTCGTCCTGTTTTACCGCAGCCATTGGTGACCCTACTGACTCGCGCAGCTCGCGGCATTCTCCCGGGCGGGAGAAAAACTCGAAGCCGAAGGCATCAAGGTGATCGCGGCTTCCACAGACCCAGAAGCCGAAGCCCTTCAATCCATCGAAGCGAGCAAGGTGACCTTCCCGGTGGGGCACAGCCTGGACCCGGCCCATATCTCCGGGCTGACCGGCGCGCTCTATTCGCCAGAGGCGAACGGAAAGCCAAGGCCCTACCTCCATACGACGAATTTCCTTCTCAACCCCGAAGGAAAGGTGAACATTTCCGTCTATAGCTCGGGCCCGCTTGGCCGCCTCGTCTGGCAGGATGTCATCCAGGCCGTAAAGCACCGCAAGAAAATGGCGGCGGCGGCGAAGTAGCGCCGGTCATGAATTGAAAATCTGGATCGACGCGGACGCCTGCCCAAGGGCGGTGAAGGATATCGTCTTCCGGGCCGCCGAGCGCCTCGAGATACAAACCGTCGTGGTCGCGAACCAAGTCATGCGCCATCCCGATTCGCCGTGGATTTCCTCCGTCGTCGTGTCTGGCGACTTCGATGCGGCCGACAACCATATCGCCGATGAAGTCGCGGCCGGGGACGTGGTGATCACCGCCGATGTCCCCCTGGCGTCCCGCATCGTGGGCGCCGGCGCCGTGGGCATCGACCCGCGCGGGGAGGTCTTCGACGAGGAAAACGTCGGCGAGCGTCTCTCGGCCCGCAACCTCATGGCCGATCTCCGATCGGGCGGCCTCATCCAGGGCGGCCCCCGGGAGATGGATACCCTCGACACCCACCGCTTCGCCTCCGCCCTCGACCGGGAGCTGACGAAGCGCTTGAAGGGATGAGAAATGGTCCTGGATGAAGAAGCTAAAGCCACTCAAGAAATCGCTAAAGTCGCTGGAAAAATAACCGACGCCGCCCGTGAGACAGGCGGTTTCATCGCTCGTTATATTGGCGGTTCGCTTGAGCAGGGAATTGGAATATTTGAAGATAAATTGAAGTATATGCGATGGGAACGTCAAGTAAGACTGATGCAGCGGGCCGATGAGTTTTTGAGAGAGAGAGGTTTGGAAGGGCCGACCAGACTGGTTCCAATGAAAATAGCCATTCCGCTTTTACAGGCGGCTTCTTTAGAAGAAGATGATGACCTTCAAGATATTTGGGCAAGGCTTTTGGTTAATGCTGCTGATGCGGGGAGCGGTGTTGAAGTAAAGCGGGCTTATATCAGCATCTTGGAGGACTTTGACCCATTAGAAGCTAAAATCCTTCAGAAAATTTAGTCCGCCCCTGAAAAAATTCGTAGATTTGATGGAATTTATACAAGGGATTTACCTGATGCAATTATAACTGAAGAAATAAGGGGGAACTCGAAGATAAACTGCCTAGGCATGAAGTTCGATTGGCGTTAAGGAACTTAGCTCGCCTTGGCTGTTTGGAGACTTCGTTGCTTTGGGGGGGAAGCTCAGAATCTTCTGTTTATATAACACAATTAGGTGAAGGCCTGATTGAAGCATGTAACAAGAGAGAGAGTTGATAATTATTCCTGATCATTTTTAGGGAGATTTTTCATGCCCCAGAAAATAACGAAGACCGACGAAGAGTGGCGGGCCCAGCTCACCCCCGATCAATTTACTGTCGCGCGGCAGGGCGGGACCGAGCCGCCCCACTCGGGCGAGTACAACGATTGTAAGGACGAAGGCACCTACGTATGCATCTGCTGCGGGGAGGCGTTGTACCGCTCGACCGCGAAGTTCGACTCGGGCTCGGGCTGGCCCAGCTTCTGGGAGCCGGTGTCGAAGGAGTGCATCACCGAGATCGAGGACGCGAGCCACGGCATGGTGTGCGTCGAGGTCACCTGCGCCGCCTGCGATGCCCACCTCGGCCACGTTTTCCCCGACGGCCCCACCCCCACCGGCCTGCGCCACTGCATCAACTCGGTTTCGATTGCGTTGGACAGGAAAGAATAGCCGGACGCGCCGAAAATTATTCAACAAAAAAGGCCGGGGACGAACCCCCAGCCTTTTTTTAATCTGGATTTGCCTACCCCACACCCCGGCCAGGGACAGGCTTCCCACCTTGGCGGGGGAAGCCTACCCAACCCTGGCCACCACCCGCGCGGGAGCGCCCTCGATTTTGTAGAGCTTGAGTGGAAACGCGAACATCTCGAATTCGGTTTCATCGAAGGTGTCGAGGTTGATGACGTGCTCTATCAGCGGGACGCCGCGCCCGAGGACGGCCCGGTGGCCGGGGGAGTCGCCTTTTGAGGCGGTGCCGCCGGGGCGCATGCCGGGGTCGATGGCGTGATCCATGCACAGGGCCTTGATACCGCAGTCGCACAGAAAATTACAGGCCTCTGCGTCTAGATATGGATTCGGGCCGAAATAGTCCGGGGTGAAGATCGCTTCCTTCGACCAGCCGGACCACGAGACGGCGATGGCGCCGTCCAATCGCGCTGGGTCGAAGCCGGGTGAGCCCTCAATATGCGCTTTCGTGATCGGCTGCTCGCGCTTCGAGGTGGCCCTTATGTCGATCTTCACCGCCCGCCCGCAAAACGTATCGAGCGGCATCTCGTCGATGGTCGCGCCGTCCTTATAGAAATGATTTGGCGCATCGAGGTGGGTTCCCTGGTGTATCGCCATCGTGACGGCGCTGTTTTGCCGCCCGTGGGTTTCGTGCTCGTGGAACTGTGAAAACACGACCTCGGGGAACGTCGGAACGAGGCACAGATCGGGGTGCCCCAGCGGGGCGGTCAAATCGATAAGTCGTGGCACCTGGAGGCTCTCCTTATAAAAACCTGGTTCTTGCTAAACGGAGCGAGATTAAAAACCTAGTTCTTGTTAAACGGAGCGAGCATCATATTAAGCGACTTGAACGCC
>JAPYQX010000019.1:0-3117 GCA_029937135.1 Nitrospinota bacterium | reverse complement strand
CGCCATGTAAAAAATAAAAAATATTTTGGTTATTTAGGGGGGGCGATCAGGAGGTGCGCCCCCAGGAAATCATCGAGAACCACCTGAAAAGACTCCGGGGCATCGAGCTGAACAAAATGCCCAGCGCCGCCGATAATCGCCGCCGAGCAATCGGGGATCAGCTCCGCCAGTTGCCGGGCATCGGCGTGCCGTACCTCGTCGCGCTCCCCCGCCAGCGCCAGCACGGGGCAATCGATTTCACCGAGTTTCTCCGTCAGGCTGGGTGCCTCAAGCGCGGCGGCGCAGGCGGCGGCTTGGCCGGCGGGCGCGTGCCCGAGAAAGATGCGGTGATGCTCGGCCCGCTCCCTGGGAGTCATGCCGCGCGGGGCGGGGACGATCTCTTTTCGAGATTTGTAGGCGGCACCGAGGTCGCCCCTGGCGGCGTGGTCTCTCATCTCGACGATGGCCGCGCTTTGCGGCGGTCCGGTTTCGGCGCCGATGAGGACAAGACCCGCCGCGAACCCGGGCTGTTCAATCGCGAGGAGCAGGGCGAGCCGGGCTCCGAACCCCTGAGCGATGATGGTGGGCCGGGCGATGTTCAGCTCTCCCGCGAGAGTGAATATATCGCCCGCCATCTCCCCGGCGGTGTAGGGGCCGGCAGGGCTGGCGGAACGGCCGTGACCGCGAAGCTCGACGGCGAGGACGCGGCCCCGTTGCTGAATGATGGGAACAAGATTCCGCCAGACCCAGACCGTATCCCCCAATCCCGGGACGAGGATAAGCGGCGGGCCGCCCCCCGAAATCTCGCAGCAGAGGATAACGGGGTCGACGACGCTCGAGGGCGAGAGTTTGATGTGCCGGGCGGTTCGGGGAGATTCTCCCGCGATGCGTACCATCGGAGGCTACAGGGCGGCGAAGGTCTGAATCATGTCGCGGAGGCGCTCGGCGGTCGCTTCGTAAAATTTGCCTCCGTTTTCGGCGGTGGCCACCGTCGGGTCGCCCGAGGTGCCGAGGGGTTTGGTCTTCCGCGTGAAGTCGGCCGGCGCGTTCAGCAGCCCGCCCCGGTGCATGTCCTGGACCATGAGGGGGTGAGGGCGCTTCCAGACCTGTTTTTCGGCTTTGTCCATGTCCACCAGATCGGGCCGTAGGTGGAGCATCATCGAGGTTTCGAACTCCCCGCTGTGGCCCATGCTCCCGATTTCGCCGTGGCGGATCTCCCCGGCGATTTTGTCGCCGAGTTTGAAGTAGGTGACCATCCAGATGGTGATGCCGAGTTCGTGCTTGAGGGAGAGGGCGGCGGCCTGAAGCGAGGCGACGTTGCCGCCGTGTCCGTTGACGAGGAGGACTTTTTTATAGCCGTGGCGGGCCACCGAGCGGACAAGATCCTGGATCACGGAGATGTAGGTTTCGAGAGAAAACGTCAGGGTGCCCGGAAATTCCATGTGGTGCGGGGAGAGCCCAGCCCACATGGTCGGGGTGAGGAGAACGCCCTCGAGCCCATCGGTTGCCTTTTGGCATACGGCTGTGGCCAGGCAGTTATCGACCGCGACCGGGTTGTGAGGTCCGTGCTGTTCGATGGCGGCGAAGGGCATGACAACGGTCGCGCCCGATTCGACCATTTTTTCATGTTTCGGCCAGCTGAGCTCTTCCCATAACATCGGCGGAGCCTTTCGGCGCAAAAGAAATGCGCCTGCGAGGAGGTAAATGTGGTTGTGTGGTTCCGGCCCAGCCTCGCAGGTTTTACGCCGCGAGGTCAACCGGAGGAGGCGGGGGCCCGCCTGCGGGAGGCCGCCTTGCCCCGGAGGCCCGATCATGGTTTATTGGCACGCCAGCGTAGCGCGGCATGCCTGTTTTTGGTCTTTTGGCGCGGTGCGGCAGGCTGTTTTTAGCCAGTTTTAGGCATAAGGAGAGGGTTTTGGAGATTCATTCGCTTGATCAGGCGCGCGAGGATCACCGCTGGATGGCCGAGGCGCTGGCGCTGGCCGAGCGGGCCGAGATAGCGGGGGACGTACCCGTGGGAGCGCTGATCGTTCGCCGAGGGAAGGTGCTTGGCCGGGGGTATAACCGGCGCGAGGCGGCTTGCGACCCGACGGCCCATGCCGAGATTCTCGCGCTCCGGGAGGCCGCCGAGCAGGACGGTATCTGGCGTCTGGACGGCGCGACCATGTACGTAACTCTCGAACCCTGCCCGATGTGCGCGGGGGCGCTCGTGAATTCCCGGATTGCGCGTCTGGTTTACGGGGCGATTGACCCCAAGGGCGGGGCCTGCGGATCGCTCTTCGATATTCCCTCCGACCCCAGGGTGAACCACAGGATTCCGATCACGAAAGGTATTTTCGCCGATGAGAGCGCCGCCCTGCTCCGGGGTTTCTTCGGGGAGCGGAGGCGCATCGCCCGCGAGGCCCGGGAAGCGCAGCGTTAGTCAATATCTGGTCCCCGCGAGGGGGCCGCTTGCCGCGGAGAGGTGGCCGAGCCCGGTTTAAGGCGGCAGACTCGAAATCTGTTGTGCGGGCAACCGTACCGGGGGTTCGAATCCCTCCCTCTCCGCCAACCAGTCTTTCATCTTCCTTGAGTACCGTTTAGCTAATCGAATTCCCCAGGTGTTTAGGGGGATTACGGGTTACCATGCCCAGTTCGGAGAAACGGAGAGAACGAAAACGGATAATTTTCGCCCCGGTTTACATTTTTTCTCTGAAGTGGATTCAAGTGGTACCGTTCAGGGAGTTCAAAACCCTAGGCAGACGAGTTGTTTTTCCCAGTCCTGGGGAAAGTCCTGTTTATTGATCAGCCGGTTGGCCGTTAGAGAGGCGGGGTGGCTGCCGTCCAGTATCTTCCCTGTTATCTCGGGCGCAAGAAATGCCAGTCGAATCACCCGGGTCACGTATGATGCGGTCACCCGTTCCGCCCTGGCAATTTCGCTGACACTTCGCGCCTCCCCTGACAAAAGCCTTCCAAACCAGTCATGTGCCCGAACGACGGCTTTTAGCAGAGAAGTATCAGGTTTTTGATTCTGATTCGGTGCATTGCTATCGAGTATCACTTTTAGCTGTGCTCCCTGTGCTCCGCAAAAATTAGATCCCCCGCAAAATGAATACTTTGGTGAGGTCGATTGATCGAGTCTCATCGTGTCATGATGTG
>JAPYQX010000018.1 GCA_029937135.1 Nitrospinota bacterium | reverse complement strand
CGCTAGCGCAGAGATTCCGATTATCTGCCTCGGCCGCCTCCCATTTCGATAACTCGGACCGCAACCCATTCAATTCATCCGAGCTTTTTTCATACTGGAAGCGAGCCGAATCGGCTTCCCGGGAAAGGGAAGCTTCACGAGCCACCAACTGCTCGCGCTCTTCCTCGAGTTTCCGCGATTCCTCCTCCAAGGATTCCATTTCCTCTTGCCGCCGCTCATCCTCCCCGTCAAGTTCCACCAAGCGGCTCGAAAGCATTTCCAGCCGATTCTCGAGCCTCTGGAGATATCCCTCCACCTCCACCGCCCGGCGGCGCGTCTCAGCGAGTTGCTCGGAGAACTCAGCAACTTCGATTCGGCACTTTTCCCGATCGGCCTCTCTCGCGGAAAATGCGGCGGAATGAACGTCGTTTTGCTCATTGATTCGGGCGTACTCCCGCTCGGCTGGTTCTAAATCGGCATCAATGCGGAGCAGATCCAGACTCGAGATACGGATTTCCAACTCCTCGATTTCTTTTTGATACTCTTTGTGGAACGTGGCCTTGCGAGCCTGGCGGCGAAGAGAGCGGAGTCGGGTCTCCTTCTCGTTCATCACATCGGCCACACGCATAAGGTTTGCCTGCGCCAACTCCAATTTCCGGAGAGCCTCGTTTCGCCGGCTTTTATACTTCATGATGCCGGCCGCCTCTTCGATAAATACACGGCGGTCCATCGGTTTGGCGTTGACGAGCCCCTCGATTCGCCCCTGTTCGATTATCGAGAAGGTATCCAGCGAGACCCCCGTATCGAGGAATAGATCGATAATGTCCTTCAGCCGGCACGGATTTCGATTAATGAGATATTCGCTCTCGCCCGAACGGTAAAGCCTCCGGGTGACGACGAGTTCGTCGTAGTCCTTGAACTGGGGGGCTGTAACGGTCCCTTTCAAATCAGAGACCGTCAAGGAAACTTCCGCCATTCCCATGGGTTTTCGGTCCGTACTGCCGCTGAAAATGATATCTTCCATTTTTTTGGCCCGGAGGTTCTTGGGGCTCTGCTCGCCCAGGACCCACCGGATTGCATCGCTAATATTGCTTTTCCCGCAACCATTGGGCCCGACAATCGCAGTCAAATCCCCTCCGAATTCTATGGCGGTTTTGTCCACAAAGGACTTGAACCCCAACATTTCGATGCGCTTGAATTTCAAGTCATTTTCCTCGACAGGCGACTGTGTATTATCAGAAAAATCAGGGCGGTAGGAAAAACCACGCTAACAGAATCCGCCCTTCGGCGCAAAGTGAAATTTAGCGGATTTGACTCTTACGGCTTTTGGGGGGATGGTCTCGTTTTTTCCATCCGAAGAGCCAAGATGGACTCGCGGGCAGCGGCCTGCTCCGCCTCTTTTTTGCTTTTGCCGGAGCCCGTTCCCAGTACCTGCCCTCCGTGGTGCAACTCGACTTTGAATAGCTTGTCATGCTCAGGGCCGGATTCACTCTTTACGCGGTAGGCAGGAGGACGCTTTCCCCGCCGCTGAAGCTCATGTTGCAGCTGGCTTTTATAATCCTCAGCCAGAATATCCGCCAAATTGTCCTCAGTTCCTTTCCAAAGCCAGGATTCCACCACCTCGGCGCACTGGGCATAGCCCGCGTCCAAATAAATCGCCCCCACAACTGCTTCGAGGGCATCGGCCAAGATCGAGGGCTTCTGGCGGCCGCCGGTCTTTAGTTCTCCCTTACCCAGCCTAAGACAGACTGCCAAGTCCATCTCGCGCGCGACTCTGGCCAAGGCGCGTCCGCTGACCTTTTCCGATCGGCGGCGCGTCAAAACCCCCTCATCTTCCTCTTTTAGATCGGTCCAGAGCCGCTTAGTGACAATCAGTTGGAGGACGGCATCTCCCAGAAATTCAAGCCTTTCGTTATCCTCCTCGGGAGGAATGGCTTCCTGGGAAAAGGAGCGGTGGGTAAGCGCCTGGAGAATGAGCCGGGAATCCGAAAAACGATGGCCGAGCCGCTCTTCAAGCTCCTGGATCGGACGGGATAGAATTTCTTCTTTTTTGGAAGATCGCCCTGCGCTTTTCGCCTGCCGGAGCTTAGGCGACTTCCGCTTCGATCTTGCGGAAGAGGATCGATGCGTTCGTCCCGCCGAATCCGAAGGAGTTCGTAATGGCACAGCGGATGTCCGCCTTACGGGGCTGGTTGGGAATGTAATCCAGATCGCATTCCGGATCGGGGGTATCTTGGTTGATGGTGGGCGGCAAGATCCCGTTCTGCATAGAGAGAATCGTGAAGATCGATTCAATGCCCCCGGCCGCTCCAAGGAGATGACCGGTCATCGATTTAGTCGAGCTAATTGGAATATTGTAGGCCTGCTCACCGAAGGTACGCTTGATCGCAATAGTTTCGAGCTTATCGCCGCCGGGCGTCGATGTTCCGTGAGCGTTGATGTATTGGACGTCATTGATGCCGACTCCCGCGTCCTGCATGGCCATTTCCATGGACCTGGCGGCCCCTTCGCCATCGGGAGAAGGAGAGGTGATGTGGTATGCATCGGCGCTTAGACCGTAACCCGACACTTCGGCGTAAATTCTTGCTCCCCTCTCGACGGCATACTCGTAGCGCTCGAGAATCAAGACACCTGACCCTTCACCCATCACAAACCCGTTCCGGTCAGCATCGAATGGCCTGCTGGCGTGTTCGGGGTCTTCGTTCCGGGTGCTCAGGGCTTTCATCGCGCAAAAGCCACCCATGGCGAGTTCCGTGATGCAGGATTCGCCCCCCCCCGCCACCATGACGTCGGCGATTCCACGCTGGATAAACTTCATCGCATCGCCGATCGCATGGTTGCTCGAAGCGCAAGCCGTCACCGTGCAGGTGTTCGGCCCCTGGAGACCCCAGCGCATGGAGACCTGGCCAGCAGCCAGATTGGCCAGCAGCATCGGGATAAAAAACGGGCTCAGCCTTTTTGGCCCTTTTTCCTCAAGGATATCTTTGTGTTTTTCAATGGCAGGCAAGCCACCCAGCCCCACGCCAATGACAGCGCCGTAGCGGGGTGCGATCTCTTTTTCGGGCTTCTTCAATCCTGCATCGTCAAAAGCCATTTTTGTGGCGGCCAATACAAACTGGATGAAAGTGTCCATCTTCTTGATTTCTTTTCGCTCGATGTAATCTTCCGGATTGAAGTCCTTGACCTCTCCGGAAATCTGCGATGGCAGACGCTCCGCGTTGAAGTGGGTCACCGGACCGATACCCGACTTCCCCGCCATCAATGCGTCCCAGTTTTCCTGAAGACCAACCCCGAGGGGAGTTATCAATCCCATGCCGGTAACAACAACGCGAATATCGTTAGACACTTTCTACATTCTCCCGCTCGATATTAAACCGAGACCCAAAAGCCCACCACTTCTCTTTCGGTCTAACCATTTTCCTCGATGTAGGAGACGGCGTCCTGAACCGTGGCGATTTTCTCGGCAGCTTCGTCGGGGATTTCGAGACCGAATTTTTCCTCAAAAGCCATGACAAGCTCAACGGTATCGAGGGAATCCGCCCCCAGATCATTTATGAATGATGCCTCCGAAACTACCTTGTCGGCTTCCACGCTCAACTGCTCTACGATGATTTCCTTCACTCTCTCTTCAACATTTTCCGCCACAAACCTTCCTCCCTGACGAAATTTCACACTCCCCGGATACCCTCATACGCCGAATAACTCCACTCAGCTTCAGGGTTCCGGGCCGGTGAATCCTGACGAATTTTCCGTATGACCCCTAACAATTTCTCGAAATACCAAAAACGGTTAGTTCAAACCGGCGAGTTTCGACAATGTTTTTTCCAAACTCTCCGAATCCTCGACATTGAAGACAGGGACATCCCTGGCGATTCTCTTGTTTAGTCCTGAAAGGACCCTTCCGGGGCCCACCTCGACAAAAGCGCTAATGTTTTCTCGCTCTGCGGAGCGAACCGAATCCTCCCACCGGACGGCGGCGCGCACCTGCTTCTTGAGAAGTTCCCGGGCTTCGCCAGAATCTCTGACGGGTTGACTGGTCACATTGGAGTAGACTGGAATCGTCAACTCAGAAAAACTCACCGACTCGAGAACCTCGCTCATCCGCCGGGCCGCCTCCTCGAGCAGGGAGCTGTGGAACGGCGCTCCGACCGGCAACATCACCGCCTTGCGCACGCCCCGGTCCTTGGCCAGAGAAACCGCCGCCTCCACCGCTTCCTTCTCGCCAGAGATGACAATCTGGCCAGGCGCATTATAGTTGGCGATTTCGACGACGCCGTTCGCTTCCTGGCATATCGCCTCCACAACCTCGCGATCAAGACCGAGTAGCGCCGCCATGGCGCCACCGCCCTCTGGAACGGCGCTGTGCATGAATTTTCCGCGCTCCTTCACCAGGCAAAGCGCGGTGGGGAAATCCATTGCCCCCGCAGCGAGTAGCGCGGAGTACTCGCCCAGACTATGACCCATTGCCAGAAACGGATTAACGCCATTCTCCATGAGCAACGTGCAAGCAATATAACTATGCACCATGATCGCGGGCTGGGTGTTCGATGTCAGCATCAATTCTTCTTTGGGGCCCTCAAAGCTGAGCTTGGCGATATCCCACCCGAGAATATCATTTGCCTGCTCGTAAACCTCGCGAGCGAAAGGAAAGTGACTGTGGAAATCCTTCCCCATGCCTACATGCTGGGAGCCCTGTCCTGGAAACAAAAAAGCGATTCGAGAGGAACTCAATTCAACCTCCAGGACCTCGGAACACACCACCTGCACCCATAGCAGGAGCAGGAACCGAGGCGGTAATTGTTGAAGAGACAGTTTTCAGGGGCGGACTTGACGGAAGATTGATACCGCCAGCGTTTACCATTCGACCAGCACAGCGCCCCATGTGAGTCCACCGCCGAAAGCGGCCATCAGCACATTGTCGCCATGCTTGATTTTCCCCTCCCTTACCCATTCGTCCAGGGCGACAGGAATCGTGGCGGAGGACATATTACCATATTTATCGATCGTAACGACGACCTTGTCCCTGTCCAGTTCCAATCGCTTGGCCACCGCGTCGATGATTCGGATATTCGCCTGATGCGGGATAAACACATCGATATCATCAACCGTCATGTCGTTTTTTTCCAGGACTTCCCTGCAAACGTCGGTGAAATGACGGACAGCCGTCTTGAACGTTTCCTGGCCTTTCATCTTCAGGGTGCGCTCATTCGATTCGGTTTCCTCGGGGGTCATCGGCGGGAGTTTCGTTCCGCCGCCCATGATTACGATCTTATCCGCGTCGTGGCCGTCGCTATATATATAGGAGTCGATGAGGCCCTTCTCCCCGTTTTCCGCAGGCCCCATGACCACCGCCCCGGCGCCGTCCCCCCAGAGCACACAGGTTCCCCTGTCACTCCAGTCGACAGTGCGGGTCATAAGGTCCACCGACACCACTAAAATATTTCTCATGAGGCCCGAGCGAATATAGGCGTCCCCTACCTGCAGGCCATATACAAAACCCGAACATGCGGCGTTGAGATCGAAAGCCGCCGCCCGCTCCGCCCCAATCTGGGCCTGAAGCCAACAAGCCGTCGAGGGACACAACGAGTCCGGGGTCAGTGTTGTCACGATGATCAAATCGACATCTTTGGGGTCCATCCCGGCCGCTTCCAGCGCGTTTTTGCTAGCGGGTATCGATATATCGGAGGCTGCGGCCTGGGGGGGGGCAACCCTGCGCTCCCTGATACCTGTTCGATCAAAAATCCACTCGTCAGTGGTATCGACCATTTTTTCCAAGTCCTGGTTTGAAAGTACTTTTTCGGGGACGTAGGAACCTGTTCCCAAAATGACGGAATGGGTCATAGTCAACACCTGGTTTGGGCGGGATTGCTTTTATTTCTTAATCAGGTTCGTTTCGTCTTCGCCGGAAGGCTCATCACCCTCAGCAGGTTGGTCCGACGAACCTCCTTGGAAAATACCCTCTCGAATCTGGTTCCAAAGACGCCAGCCAGCCTCAGTGCTTCGTTGGACAGAAAGATGCCTTTCGATTTCACCCTGAATCTTACCGGTTAACTGCTTTTCCACCAACCGCGAAGTCGCCCTCAGAGCGTTCTTGACGGCTTTGGGGGTGCTCCGCCCGTGGCCGATAGCGCAAAGACCGTCGAGCCCCAGCAACGGGGCAGCACCATACTCGGAATAATCCGTCCTTTTGCGCATGGATTTCAAGCCGTTCTGGAGGAACATATACCCGATTTTACTTCGGACGGAGTGGGTGATCTCCTCCCGGAGGAGGGTGGTAAGCATTTCGCTCAAGCTTTCGCTTACTTTCAAGGCCACATTCCCCGAGAAACCATCGCAGACAATAACATCCACGGCACCCTGAAAAATGGTGCTTCCCTCGACATTTCCCATGAAATTCAGGTCGCTTTTGGCAAATAGTTCGTGGGCGGCCCTGATAGCATCGGTTCCTTTCGAGTCCTCGCCGCCGACATTCAGGAGACCGACCGTCGGCTTGACTACATCCAGCGCAAGTTCGGAATAGATTTGCCCCATGACTCCGAACTGGAAAAGATGCTGCGCCTTGGGAACCATATTCGCCCCGACATCGAGCATGATGCTGAAACCCTTCAGAGTGGGTATCAGCGCCGCTATCGCCGGTCTCAAAACCCCCTTCATTCGCCGGAGAACATGAAGAGAGACGGCAAACGCACCACCCGTATCGCCAGCGCTGAATACCGCCGACGCATCGCCTTTCTTGACAGCCTCGGTGGCCACCCGCATCGAAGAATCCGGTTTGGATTTTAGAGCCCGCGACGGGGACTCCCCCATTTCGATAATCTGCTCCGCACCACGAATTTCCAGCGGGAGACCGCGGGCGCCCAGCCGGGAAAGCTCAGAATCAATCCTTTCCGGAATTCCGGTTAGGATGGTCTCGATACCCAATTCCCGATAGGCGAGAACCGCTCCCTCGACAATTGCCGATGGGGCATTGTCTCCGCCCATGGCATCAACTGCGATTTTCATTGGTTCACCCTTGGGAACGGCTCTCAGGCTTCTCGGACGGCAAGGACTTTTTGTCCTTTATAGAAACCACAAGCCGTACAAACACGATGCGGCAATACAGGGGCCTCGCAGTTCGAACACACCGACACAGCCGGCTTCGCCACCTTCCAGTGCGTTCTCCGCTTGCGCCCCCGAGTCTGGGAGTGACGGGTTTTTGGCAGTGCCATTTCAAAACGCCTCCTGTAATTAAATCCTAAAAACCGGCAACCATTTACAGTTGAACGCAAATGCTGTCAACTTTCGACTTTTCTCCATTCTTTTAAAGCGGCCAAACGCGGATCGCCTTCCGATTCCGAACCAACCCCCTCGCCCTCCTGAAGGCGGCGGCAAAGGTCCGGATCCTCACCCTCACACTTTTCCGGGCATTTTGGCTGCATCGGAATGGCCAAGCCTAACTGATCCCGAAGCGGAATCAACAAATCCACCCCGTCATTTTCAATATTGTACACTTCGAGATCCCGCTCCCCCAGTTCAACCTCATCCCCCGTGCCGGTTTCTCCGGGATGAGCGGGCTGAAAATATACCGTCAACTCCTCTTCAACCAGAATTTTCACTTGGGCGAGCCCGAGAATGCATTCCACAAGGAAAGAACCAAGAACCCGTCCACTAAAAACCGCTTCCTTCTCTCCGGTTCGCTCCAAATCTCCTTCCAATCTCACGCCGGAAAGAGGGGGCCAGTTCCCATCTTCCAAATCCAACAGGTCCGCCGCCACCTCAATACCGATTTTCAGCCCTTCCGCGGGGATATGGTCAAGGGGGTATTTCAAGTCATCATTCATGATTTTCCTCCCGGGCGCCACTTGGGAGCAAAAGCGGAAAAATGCCTCCTGAGGCCTGCAAACAAGGTGGACTATAGGGATCATTCCGGGGTTGTGTCAATCTAAAATTCGGGAAATATTCAAAGGATATGCAATCATAACTAATTGATTATAAATATATTACAAACTCACGGCGAGAGAAGTTCAATTAGCCGCCCTTCCCTCACTCCGCCCGTGGAAACACGGAAAGAAATTTGGCCGGCCCACCTGAGGACCTCCCCGAGAACAATGAGACCGGCCAAGGCGACATCCTCACGACCCGGCTCAAAACCCGGCAACGAGCTACGCCCCGCCATGTCCAGGGCGGCGAATCTTCCAATCCAGTTCTCGATTTCATCCAGGCCGAGGATAATCCCGTTAATCCCCAAATCTCCGGCGTCTCCCTCGCGGATGAACCAGGCGAGCGCCACCGCCCCGCCGCACCCAATCAGGGGGAGATCGGCCACCTCCTCTGCATTCAGGGAAGCGGTCCCCAACATTGTGCGGACATCATCGGCGCAGGAAGCCACCCGCAACGGAGGGGTGGGGATATCCCCGAGATGTCTCTCGGTTAGGTAAACTACCCCAGCTCTTAGGCTCGCCATCTCCGACACCCTTCCGCCCCTCGATTGAATCAGTTCAAGACTCCCTCCACCGATATCGAAAACCACTGCCCCGGCAGGACACTCCCCCATCGAGGCGAGAACCCCGGCGAGGGCGAGCCGTGCCTCTTCCTCGGCGGAGATCACCCGGAGCGGGATGCCCATCTCCCTCGCCCCGGCCAGAAACTCACCGGCGTTCGAGGCCTCCCTGAGAGCGCTGGTCGCCAGGGCGTCCACCCGGTCCGCGCGCATCTCTTCGATGAGCCGGGAGAACCTTTTCAGGGTTTCAAAACCACGAGCCATCGCGCCATCCGAAATTCGGCCCGTCGCCTCGACTCCCTCACCGAGGCGAATCAACTCCCGCCACCTGCCCTCGGAAACGAGAGCGCCCGAGGCGTCCAGCGAGGCCGCCGCGAGCCGGGCCGCATTTGTCCCGAGATCGACAACCGCCGCGATTGGACGTAACTGTGCACTTTTAGCGGAGCTCATCAAGGATGAAACCTGTTGCCGCAGGAGGGCTATCCGTTCCGGTAGCGTTCCTTGAGGTGTGAATAGACCTGTGGCGTCTTCTTGAATCGTTCCTTTTCGTCATCACGAAGTTCCCGCACGAATTTCGCCGGGGTGCCCATCCAGAGAGTACCCGGCGGGATTTCTTTTCCCTCGGGGACCAGGGCCCCGGCCCCGACGACAGCGCCTTCTCCGACAATTACATCGTTCAACACGATAGCGCCCATGGCGATGAGAGCGCCGTCTCGAACCTCGCAGCCGTGGACAATCGCCGCGTGTCCAATCGAAACATCGTCCCCCAATATACAGGGGCATTTCCCCCCCTCAATATGGAGGATGGACAAATCCTGGACATTGGTGCGCTTGCCGATCCGGATGCGCATTTCATCGCCGCGTAAAACACAGCCGTACCAAATGCTGCTCTCTTCATCGATCTCGACATCTCCGATGAGGACAGCGGTTTCGGCGATCCAGGCTGTTTCATGGACTTTAGGAAGCTTGCCTTCGTAAGGAAGATACACTTTCGGGGTGCCTCTCCTAAAAAACGGGTTGAGGGGAGCGGGCCGAGGCCAAATCCGCGGCCCCGGCGAGAAGGGGAACGCTCTCCAGTTGGGCAATCCGGTTTTTGGCCAATCTCCGGAACTCCCGCAATTTCCGGCCCAGCACCGGGTTTCCGGCCGGAAGCCGAGCCGATAGAGGGTTCATCGGTGTGCCGTTTCGCTTGATTCGAAAATCCAGGTGGGGCCCGGTCGAGAGACCCGTCGAGCCGACCAGGCCGATGATCTGCCCCTGGCGGATTTTTCCTCCCCGGCGGGCTATTTTCTTGATTCGAGACAGGTGGAGGTAGGAGGTCACATACCCGCGCCCGTGGCGAACCTGGATCATTTTTCCGGCGGCCCCCCGCCAACCCGAAAAGACGATCACCCCGTCCGCCACCGCGCGCACCGGGGTCCCTTTGGGCGCGGCGTAGTCCACACCGAGATGGGGCCGGAAGCGCCTGAGGACCGGGTGAAACCGATTTTTCGTGAAGCGCGAGCTGATCCTCGTATATTTTAGGGGAGAGCGGAGAAACGCCCTTCGAAGCGTCTCGCCGTTCGGGGTGAAATAGGAATCGTTTCCGCTCCTGAAGTAAATCGCCGCCTTTTCACTTCCCCGGGTCTTGATCCGGGCCGCCAGGATACGGCCAAATCCTGCAGGGCTGCCCGAGAGGGATCGACTCTCGACGAGCAACTCAACCGTGTCCCCTTCTTTAATATCCTTGTGAAAATCGACAACCCACTCGAATATCCCCCTAAGCTTCACCGCCAGGGAAAGAGGAACCCCGGCCCGGCTGATGGAGCCGAAAAGGGAGCCCCGAACCTTCAGTTTTACGCGGACATTTTCAATATCGTAGGGAATCCGCTCCATCCTCGCCCGAAGAGCGCCTTGATTCGTCCGGTAGACCCGCAGTTGCCGCTCATCGTCAACCTGGACTAAAAACCGGTGAATGACGCCTTCGGATACGGCGATCTCGTAGCGGTTGCCCGCCCTGATTCGGGAAAGCTTACGCACGGGCCGGCTCACGCGGAGAATTTTGATAATTTTCGCACGGGAGAGCCCGTTCGCGTCGAGAACGGCATGAACGGAATCCTGGGGCCTGAAACGGGCGTGGTGAACCGAGAGGGACGGGGTGTCGGGGAGTGCATCCTCCGGCTGATTCGAGCCCGTGGGCAAGGAGGGCGGGATTTCCACCGCCCGAGGGGCTATTCCCTTATCTCCAGAAACATGGGGCCCCGATTCAAGGCCCTGAAGGGCCGACCAGCCCTCCTGAATGTATTGGCACCCGGTAAGAAAAAGGGGGAGCCCCAGAAGCACCACCAGCATCCAGACAGGAGGGGTAGCAATACCCCGAATGGGGTCTATTTTCGGCGTTGATGCCCGCCCGGGGGAGGAGATTGTTTGAACCATCAATATACCATTTAGCGCGCGGGCGGGGCGCATAAGAGCGAACTTTACTTAGAATTCATCTAAATTAACATTAACTAAGTTATTATTCTATCAGGAGTTACGAAATCTATCAAGGAAAAATTAATACGCGCCAATATGAGGCCTTACGCGCTAATACGAGGCTAAAAGCGTAGGTTACTGGGGAAATGATGTTGGAGGCTGTCTTGCGGAGGCGGTCTTCATAAGGGAGACCTCGACAAGGGAGACACCGAAATTCCAGACAGACAGACCACCGTCAAGACATTGAATTAATTTACTTTACACGGAAAACGGGCTCCGGCCGCCCTAGGCGACTAGCGCCCGCCGGAGCAGGTCGAGCGCGAACATCGGCACCCGCGACTGAATAAACTGCTCGTTGCCGCCGAAGCTCCCGTCGTGGCTGTACATCTCATCGCTCGTTGAGAGCTTGAAATAGGTCTCGCCCATCGCCGGAGCCGTGCGGCTCTTCTCGGGCTCGATGTTGGGCGGCGGATTGGGGCCCAGCACCACCAGCGCCATGTCCACCCCCGACTCCTCGCGGACCTTCCGGGCCAGCGCCTCGGCGAACGCCTCGCTCCCCGGCTCTTCATCCGAAACCCCGAAAAGCCCGGCCAGCTCGCTCTGGTTCATGGCGACGACCCCGCGCCGCAGAAAATCCACCCGCTCGGGCCAGGCGGTTAACCGCTGAAGCACGGCCCCGCCCGTATTCGTCTCCACCACCGCCAGCGTTTTCTTCTTATCTCCAAGAAGCTGCGCGACAACCCGGTCCAGCGTGACCTCGCCAATGGCGTAAATGGCGGACCCCAGAATATCGCGTACCTTCGCATCCAGCACGTCGATCATCTCCTCGGCTTTTTCCACGCTCTCGGCCATCGCCGTGATCCGTACATCCACCTGACCCGGATGCGCCAGCACCCCGATGCTCGGGTTCACCGACTCCCGGAACAGATCCCCGATCATTTGATCCACCCGGCTCTCGCCCAGCCCGCAGGTCTTGAGCACCCGCGTCCTGATCACCTCCCCCAGCTCGAACTTCTCCTGAATGATCGGAATCGCCCGCTCCCCGATGATGTAGCGCATCTCGACGGGCACCCCCGGCGCCACGATGATCAATCCTTTTTCGTCCTCGCAATAAAAACAGGGCGCCGTCCCCCGCGGATTTTCGATCACCGTCGCGCCCTTTGGAACAAACGCCTGCTGCCGGTTGTTCTCGGTCATCTTGAAACCGCGGCGGGCGAAATACTTCTCGATGTAGTCGTAGAGATCCTGCCGGAATTCAAGCTCCACCCCCATCACCCGCGCCACCCCCTCGCGCGTCATATCGTCCACCGTCGGGCCGAGCCCCCCCGAGGTGATGACCACCTGGCTCCGGTTGTGAGCCTGGCTGATCGCGCCCACGATCCGGTCCATGTTGTCGCCAACGACGGTCTTGAAATACATACTCGCGCCAACGGCCTTGAGCTGCCGGGCAATCCAGGCGCTGTTCGTATCGATCAGGTCCCCCAAAAGCATCTCGGTTCCAATCGCAACAATTTCGGCTCGAATCGGCTCGGACATTTCTAAATCCTTCTATGGACAAAGGAAGATTTCAGGCTTCAGGACGCCGCATCTTATGGAAGAGCCCGGACCGGCACAAGGGCCGGTGGCCGGGCGGACACTCCTATCGGGAAGCGTCCAATTTCAGTATTCCGGGAACCTCACTCAGGCTTTTGATCTCGAAATCCGGCGGAGCCGCCTCATCGGGAGGCGCCGCCCCCTTCGGATTCAGCCAGGCACAGGGCATTCCGGCGCTCTGGGGGCCCGCTACGTCCGCCTCGAAGTTATCGCCCACGAATAAAACGCGCCCCGGCTCCACGCCCAGAAGCTTCGCCACCTGAAGATACAGCCGGGTGGCGGGCTTTCGGTAACCCACCTCCCCGGAAATCAGGGTCGCCTCGAGGTACGCCGCGATTCCGGTCCTGTTCAAGAGCCGGTGGGCGGTGGAAGTACTGTCAAAATTGCTCACCAGACCTATTTTTATTCCGGCATCCCGAATCCGGGCGAGCATCCCGAGCCGCGCGCTATCGAATTCCGTCGATCCGATCAACCGTTCCATATGGGTTTCCATCGCGATTCGCGCCGCCGCCCCGCGCCGCTCCTCCGGGATACCCTCCAGACGCCCGATGAACTTTCCGAAGCGCACCTCGGAGGTCACCTCCCGGTGCTCGGGGTCGCGGTCCCGCTCCCCCCAGACTTCCTTGGAGGTCTCGATCCACAGGCGATGAAATTCCTCATACGGGGGAACGGGGTAGTCCTTCTCCCGCAGGGCCTCGTAGGCATGATTCGAGGTCGTACGCTCCGGTTTTCCGTTGATCTCCACAACGGGGATCAGATCGGCCCGAAAATCCACCAACGTGTCGAACAGATCGAAAACCACCGCAAGAAAATTAGGCACAGACAATCCTCCAGATGAATCATGCGGGTGTTTTTTAACACAGGTGGGAATACAAATGCTCCCCTACCCTCCTGGAGTAGGTTGGGGAGAGGGCCGCCCCGGCAAAAGATGGTGGTTTAGGAAAAATCGCACCAGCATCAGCCATGGCGCAACCTGCCATTCCGTCCCGGTGATGTGGTACGCGTGCGTACGAAAGTGGATAAAAAGCGAAATGCACGCTTTTCGACTTTACGGTATTGTATTATTCGTATATAATATTAAAAATATCAATCAATTTGATATTCGACTTTCCGGCCCCCTGGCAAAGAGGACCGGACGGACCAGGTTTCAAATCACACTGGAGAGAATCATGAACGATTCCGCCACCACGCTCAAAAGTTTGGAAAATAGAATGAAGTGAAATTAGCGAACATTCCCCGACAAAGTACGCTTACCTTTTCAACGGTGGCACGGTGGTAATTCTGATAGCCACCTCTCTCGCAGCGGCAATCCCCGGCATAGATAATAAATATGCTTGGATCGCCCAGTTCCTGTCGGTCTTGGCTACATTTGTAGTTGCCGCCGAAAGAGCCCTTCAATTTGGAACACGCTGGCAATTTCAAATCGAGATGAAAACTGGATACCAAAACGTTATTAAGATGATCGACTTACATGGAATAATACCCGAGGATGAAAAAGAGGCATACATAAAGGAAATATGGAAAACCGTATTCGCACTAAGGTTGCGAGAATCGGCTATTCTGGGCCTAGGTCAGGCGGCATCCGAAAAAGCCACATGAAAAGATTAATCGTTAATTATATGCTTCACCTGAACACTATTTAGCAATACGAATTTGGGCAAGGCCCATTGCCATCCATGTAATCTGGCCTTGCGTTCCGCCCTGGGGCTTATTCCGAATATTCGCGGGCACCGCCGCTCAAACGGAATTTCTTCGGAGCACGAAAATTCCGGGGTAAGGGAAACCTCAACCGCCATACACCCCATCCATATCCATCTTCCGGTATGCGCCGGCATAGAAAAGGAGCGGGGGGCGCACGCCTTCCCCGGTAACGATTTTTGTCACGCGGCCAACGACGATGATGTGATCTCCTCCGGAGAGCTCCTCGTGGATCTCGCACTCCAGAATCGCCAGGGAACCGGTCAGAAGCGGCGCGCCGTTCTCGCCCGCCTCGAAAGCAATGTCGGCGAACTGGTCCTCGGCGTCCCGCCCCTTGCCCGCGAACCAATCCGACACGCTTTTTTGCTCCTCTGAGAGGAAGTTGATCGCGAATTTTCTCGCGCCCTGAATCACATTCAAAAAACTCGCCTTGTGATCGACGCACACCAATGCCAGCGGCGGATCAAGGGAGAGCGAGGAAAAGGCATTCGCCGTCATGCCCCGCCGGACACCGGAATTATCGGCGGTCACGACCGTCACTCCGGTAGCGAACAGCCCCATTGTATTTCGGAATTCTTTTGGATCCATATTCATTCGTATGCCTCCGGCCGAAGGGGAAGCCACGCCCCTTTGGTGAAAATTCCCGGAATATCCCGGAAAGTGGAAAATCCCGGAAAACAATTTATACGGCGGCCGCCTAGGCGTTCAGCACGGCGACCACGCGGCAGGGAGAGCCCGAGCCGCCCCGAATCAGCAGGGGCATCCCGATATACAGGAACTCCTTGCCGACGACCTCCTCGATATTCCGCAAGTTTTCGGTGTTGGTGCGCCCCAGGTCGCGGCAAACGAGATGGCACGGATACTCCGGGCTATGGGCCATGTCCATGCTCGGAGCGTCGGTGGCCACGTTGAGCGCGCCGCACTCGCCGTAAACATATTCGGCGGCGGCCCGCGTCCAGCCAGCGTAGTGGCTGGTATAGGACGCTTTTGGAAAATGGCGCTTGTAGTGGCCGTAGGTGTAGCAAACGGTGTCGCCGGGCTTGATCTCATATTTGTAGTGATCAAGCCGCCTCTTGATGTCGTCCACGTCGATGTAGCTGTTGTCCTCAACGTCCTCGAAATCAATCGCGATTCCGCGCGAGTAGAAAAACTCCATTCCCATCTCGTCGATATTCGGGGCGTCCGGCGAGGGGTCGAGATGGCTGATCGAGTCCACATGCGTCGGGCCATGCTCGCACACCTGGAGGATGCCGCAGTAGTAGCTCATCTCGCTCTTGAAGCGCCCGCTCGCCGCGCTCTCCTCGTGCGTCATATTCGTCCACCGCCAGGTGTCCGGGTGACCGACGAACACGGGCTGCCCCTGATAAATCTCCTGGGTGAGATCCACCACTTCATGATTCTTGTAATTGGTTTTTTGCGCCATGATTTCCCCTTCGTCCAAACCCAATATTCAGTAATAACGGATCGGAATCAGTCCATCCACATTCCACCGTTCACGTTGAGAACCGCGCCGTTGATATAGGAGGCCCGCCCGCTCGCCAAAAAACAAATCGCGTCGGCCACGTCCTCCGGCGTGCCGAGCCGATCGAGGGGTATCTGCCTCCTCCACTCCTCCCCGCGAACCTCAAGCATCTCCGCGATCATGCGCGAATCAATAATGCCGGGAGCCACCGCGTTCACCCTGACCCTGGGCGCGAGCTCAAGCGCCAGCGACCGGCCGAATCCGATGATGCCCGCCTTCGATGCGCTGTAGTGGGCGTGGAGGGGGCTCCCCCGCTGGGCGGCGACCGAAGCGAGGTTCACGATCGCCCCGCCGCTCTCCTGAGCCGACATCCACCGCCCCGCCGCCTTGCAGGCGGCGAACACCCCCTTCAAATTCACATCCAGCGTCTGCGCCCAATCCTCGGCGGACATCTCCAGAACTTTTTTATGCCGGTAAATGCCCGCGCAATTCACAAGAATGTCGATCCGCCCGAACTCGGCATGAACCTCGTCCACAGCGGCGCCCACCGCGTCAACATCGGTTACGTCCAACCGCCGGAGGAGCGCTTTTTCTGAACTCGATTCCCCGACGTTCGATTCTCCGGGTTCTAATTCTCCAGCCTTCAACTCTGACACCCTCAATTCCAAAGCCTTCAGCTCTAAAGCTCTCAATTCCAGGGCTATGGAATCAAGACCATCGCCATCCGAATCGAAAAGCGCCAGTTTCGCGCCGCCGGCGGCGAACCGTGCCGCCGATGCCTTGGCGATATCCCCCGCTCCGCCGGTGAGGATGACCACCTGATCCTGGAAGTCACGCACCATCGGCACTCCACCACCCGTAAATCCGGAAGGAGAAATTTCGGGGAAATTTCAGATGCTTCATGTTAGATTTGAGGCCCATTGATGTCAATAAACCCCGGAATCCCCGGGAGACATCGATATACGGAAAGCCGAGGAATCACGGGCAAATTGACACCGCTCCGCATCCTTCCATACAGTGAATATTGCTCATTTCGGAATATTGGATTTTGGCCAGAAGGCGAATATTCCATTTTCAAGGACCCCAGTGAGATCAATGTCCCCGTTCCCTGAAATATCGGCCATTCTTCTCGCGGCGGGCACATCGAGCCGGCTGGGACGGAACAAGCTCCTCCTCCCCCTGGGCGGGGGATGTGTGGTGCAACGTGCCGCCCGGACCCTCATCGATTCGAGAGCGGCCGAGGTCATCGTCGTCACCGGCCATCAAGATGCCAAGGTCAGGGCCGCCCTCGAGGGCATGAGCGTTCGCATCGCCCACAACCCGGATTTTAATTCGGGGCAGGCGTCCAGCCTGTTAGCGGGCCTGAAAGCGGCACAGGAGAGCGCCGATGGCTACCTTTTCGCCCTCGGGGACCAGCCCCTGATTCACACCGATCTCGTTGACCGCCTGATCGCCTCGTTCGCCTCGCGCGCCTCCTCCGCTTCGGGCGATGGCGGCCCGCTCGCGGCCGCGCCGTTTTTCAGGGGCCGCCGGGGAAATCCCGTGGTGATATCTTCCCGGCTCAGGGAAAGGATCGAATCGCTGACCGGAGACGAGGGCGCGAGGAGCATCCTGAAATCCATCATGGACGAGTCCCCCGCGCGCCTGGCGGCCATCGAGGCGGAAAACGAGAATATTTTCCGGGATATCGACACCCCGGATGATTTCGACAGGCTCAATAATATTTTCACCGATGTTTAGCCATTCCTTTTTTTATTCTTGAGGAGGACCGCCATGATCGCTCCATTTCAAATCGCCTCGGGTCCGCGCGTTCGTTTCGGCCGGGGCGAGGCCGCCTTCGCCGGGGAGGAGGCGCGGGCGCTGGGAATGAAACGGCCCATGATTTTCACCGACACGGGGATCGCCTCGTGCGGCGTTCTCGAATCTCTTACCGGGGGTCTTGAAAAAACAGGGCTCGAATTCCATCTCTACGATCAGGTCGAGGCCGATCCCTCCGACGAAAGCATGGCCCGCGCCCATGAGGCTTACGAGGGGAGCGGATGCGACGGCATTATCGCTGCCGGGGGAGGCAGTACCATCGACACCGCCAAGGCGGCCGGGGTCCTCGCCGGAAACGGCGGCAAGATCCACGACTACTTTGGATTTGGAAACGTCCCGAGCCATTTACCCCCGCTGATCACGGTGCCCACGACGGCCGGGACAGGGAGCGAGGTGACTTGCAGCGCCATCGTCACCGACTCCACGCAAAAGATTAAGGCCGTCATGGCCAGCCCGTTGATGTTCGCCCGCGTGGCGGTGGTGGACCCCGAACTGCTCTCCTTGATGCCCTCTCCTATCGCCGCCGGCACACTCATGGACGCCCTGACCCACGCCATCGAATCAATGACTTCCCCGAAAGCGAATCCCTGGACAAAAGCCCTTTGCCTTCAGGCCATCACCAATATCGGCCGATATGCGCGCCGCTTCGTCGAAAACCCCGCCGACCCGGAACCCGCCAGCGCGATATCCCTGGCTTCCACCTTGGCCGGCCATTGCTTCACCAATACCGGCCTCGGAATCGTCCACTCCCTCTCCCATCCCATCGGCGTCTACCACCACATCCACCACGGAACATCGAACGCGATTTTTCTTCCCCCCGTCATGCGGTTCAATCTCCAGGCCGTCCGCGCAGATTACGCGCAAATCGCCCCCCTTCTTCAAAATCCCGCCGGCCCGGAGCGAATCGACCCCCGCGACGAGTCCGCCCCGCAGGCGGCGATAGACAGCGTCCGCTCCCTGCTCCGGGACATCGGCATATCGGCGACCCTTCGCAAATCGGGCCTCACAAGCGAGGAGGGATTTGAAATCATGGCGAAGGACGCGGCGGAAAGCCCGCAGGTGCTTACCAACCCCGTTCACGCCACCGAAGAGGATATGCTCTCGCTCCTCCGGGCGGCGATGGATGGATAGTGATTCAATGGCCCCGGGGGAAGTCATCTATTCAGAAGAGGACATCGCTCAGCGGACCGCCGGGCTCGCACGCGAGATCAACGCCGCCATTCCTGACGGAAATCTTCACGTCATCATCACCCAGAAAGGCGCCCTGTATTTTGGCGTGGACCTGATTCGTGCGCTCGGCCGCCGGGTAACCATCGGTTTCATCACGGCATCAAGTTACGGCGATGGCATGGAGAGCTCCGGGGAGGTGCAGTTGAGGTCCGAGGACACCGGAGAGATCACCGCGCGCCGCGTGCTTATCGTGGAAGACATCATCGACACCGGCCGAACGCTTCAATCCGTTGTGAATACAATTCGCTCCCGGAAACCGGCATCGGTCCACACCGTCGCTTTCATCGACAAACCCGCACGCCGGGAAGTAGCCATCGACGCCGATTTCGTTGGATTTTCCGCGGAAGACGTTTTTCTCGTGGGATATGGGTTGGACCATGCCGAGGCGTACCGGG